>JAFGFV010000040.1 GCA_016930895.1 Spirochaetales bacterium
CTGATCCACCGGGTCCTGGACTGCCCCGAGGAGAGAAGCTCGCTTCCGGAGGTGCTGGCCGTATCGGAGGAGCTGTACGGCGAGATCGAACGTTCGGCTGCCTACCACCTGGAACGGGTCCGGGCAGGAACGAAATCCCTCAAGTTCCCTCAGGAGCGGCCGAGCATTGAAGCTGAGGGAAAACGTTGAAGTAAGCCCTCGATCGAGAAGACGGTATGCTCCTGACGTCCAGGCATACCGTTTTTTTTTCTTCGGCCGGGGGAGCGATCCGGTGCGCCCCCTCTCTCAGGCAATCTCGGCGAGCCGAGCCGTATCCAGCACGAAGAGAATCCGCCCGTCTCCCAGGACCGAGATACCCGAGAACAGCCCCGTGTTGTTCAGCAGGTCCGGGACCGGCTTGATGACCACGTCCTGTTCCTCGACCAGCTGGTCGACCACGAGGCAGACGGCCCTGCCCTTCTGGCGGATCACCACTCCGTTGTATTCGCTATCCTCGACCTCGGGACTGACCCCGGAAGCCTCCAGGAGGCTGTCCCCCTCCTCCCCAACGGACTCCCCGGGGATATCGGCCGGTCGAGCTTCCCTCGTTCTCCCAGCCGGGGGCGCGGCAGAACGGTACAGCAGGCCCTCGAGCCTGAGGACCGGGATGTCGGCCTCCCGGTAGCGAACCGTCTCCCCCCGAAGGCCGGCCTGGAGCCGGACCTTGACCGTCTCCTCGATGTCCCGCACCGCCACGGCGTAGAACGAGCTGCGGCAGCGGATGATCAGGGCTTCCAGAATCGCCAGGCTCAGCGGCAGAAAGATGGCGATCCGCGTGCCGCGACCGGGCTCGGTCTTGACCTGGACGTCTCCCTTGAGGTCCCCGCGGATCCGGGTCGCCACCACGTCCATCCCGACCCCGCGCCCCGACAGATCGGTGACGCCCTCCTTGGTGCTGAACCCGGGGGTGAAGATGTTCTGGATCACCTCCTCGTCGCTCACCTCGGGGGCAGCCGCGGCCTTTCGCCGGATCTTCTCGACATCCAGCCCCCGGCCGTCGTCGGCGACTTCGATCACGATCCGCCCGCCCAGCTGCTGGGCACTGATCGACACGGTCCCGCTCGCCGGCTTGCCTGCCGCCAGGCGCTCCGGGGGGCGCTCGATCCCGTGATCCAGGGAATTGCGTATGATGTGCGTCAACGGGTCCGACAGGACCTCGACGAAGCTTCGGTCGATCTCCGTGTCCTGACCGTCTATCTCCAATCGTACTTCTTTTCCCAGCTTGCGCGAGAGGTCCCGGACCAGCCGGGGGAACTTGCTGAAGAGCAGCGAGATCGGGACCATGCTGGTCTCCATGATCGCTTCCTGCATGCCGGCGGCGATCCTCTCCAGGGAGTCCCGGACCTGCTCCGTCTCCTCCCGCAGGTGCCCGGCCTCCTCGATACCCAGCAGGGTGTCCGACAGGCCGGAGAGCCGCGCCTTCCAGGTCACCAGGTCCCCGACCAGCTGCCACATCTCGTTGAGCTTTTTCGTGTCCACCCGCACCGACGTGCTCTCCACGGAAGCGCGGGAGCCCTCCGCGGGCTGCCTGCGTTCAGGCCGTCCTCTTCCGGCCCGGGCTGCGGCCAGGGCGGCCTCGGCGCCGGGATACACCCCGTCGGAGGCCTGGTCCACCCCCAACCCGCTTTCTCCGATGTCGTCCCAGCTCCACGACCGCAGGTTGGTCTCGTGGACCTCGTCGACGTCCCAGTACCCGCGCACCTGCTCGGCGTTGGCGTCCGTCGCGAACAGCACCGCGAAACGCCCGTAGCGCTGGTCGTTCTCCGCGGGCGCGCTCAGATCGGGCGCGCTCAGATCGGGCGCGGTCTTGATTACGTTGACGGCACTCTCGAGGTTGTTGAACACCAGGTATGCCCGGGCGTAGGGCATCTGCGCCTCCGGGTCCAGCTCCAGGTCGACCCTGTACACCCGTTGCCCGCGATCAAGGGCCTCCAGAACACGGAAACGCTCGATCCCACTCAGCGACAGCTCCCGCGCTTCAGCGGGACCGGCCCCCCGAAGACCAGAGCCGGCATCGGGGCCTCGCGGCCCCAGACCCGCCAGCGCCTCCAACTCGGCGAGCAGGCCGGCCGAGTCCACCTCCCCCTCGCCCTCTCCCCGGGTAATGCGCCCCATGACCTCGTGGAGCAGGTCCGAAGCCGTAAAGATGGCGTCCATGAGCGCGCGGGACATCGCAGTCTCCCCGCTGCGCACCTTCTCGAACACATCCTCCAGCCGATGGGCCAGAAGGCTCAGCTTCCCGAAGCCGAAGACGGCGAACTCGGACTTGAGGGAGTGGGTCAGCCGGAAGATCTCGTGGACCAGCTCCCGGTTGGAGGCATCCCTTTCGAGCTCCAGCAGGGCGGCGTTCAACCGCTCCAGATAGTCGCCGGCCTCCTCCAGAAAGGCCCTCAGAAGCCTCTGGTCGTCCACCTCGGTACGGCCCCGCTCTGGTGCCACGCCTCGCCCCTCAGCGCGCCACCGACGAGGCCGGCGCTGCAGACAGGATCCGAAAGATGTCCAGGAGCACCAGCAGGTGGTCCTGGATCTTGGCGATGCCCACCACGTATTCGGACTTCATGCCGGGCACGGCGATCGCCTCGGTGATGATGCTCTCCTCGTCCAGCTCCAGGATGTCCCTGACCGCATCCACCAGCAGCCCGAAGCGACGGAGGTCCCGCTCGACCACGATCACCCGGTGCTGCCGGTTCACCCCCAGCCGGGGCACGGAGAGGCGCATCCGCAGGTTCAGGATGGGGACCACCTCTCCGCCCAGGTTCAGGACCCCCTCCACGTAGGCAGGTGCGGTCGGCACGTCGACGACGTTCTCGAAGCGGACGACCTTGACCACCTCTTCCAGGGCGATCCCGAACTGGCCGTCGCCGACCCGGAAAACCACGTACTTGCGTTTCACCGTCGTCGGTCCCCGGCTCAGCGTCGGCGGGCCGACAGGGAGATGATGAGGTCGATCTCGGCGAGGGGCTTTCCGACACGTCTGGCGATCGCCGCCGGGGACACCCCGGAATGGTGAAGGCGCAGCACCTGCTCCTGGACGTCCTGCTCCTGGACGTCCTGCTCCTTGGGTTCCTGTTCCTTGGGCTCGTCCTGCCCGGCGCGCCTCTGCAGCAGGTTCGCGTAGAGCTGAGTGCTGGCCTCCGTCTTGTCGCCCTCGCGGCGCAGGAGGGAGATCTTTCGGTCGGCCTGCCCGAGCTGGTCGCTCAGGGCGGCCAGTCGATCCTCGATGAGCGTGATGTTGCGCTCCGTGGTCTGGTTGAGCTCCACGATGATCCGATCGATCTCGTCCCGGATCTCGCCGAGGACCGCGCGAGAGTCTGTCCGGGCATCGATCCTCCTCTTCAGCATCAGGTAGAGCACCAGGAAACCGGCAAGGATCAGAAAGGCAAACAGAAAGGTGCGTCCCAACCGCAGCACTCCTCGGCGCTACCGGCCTCAGCCGACCAGGTCCACGTGGTGTCCCAGGTCCGGATCGTCGAACAGCCCCTTCTCCTGATCGTCCTGCGACTCGGAAGCCTGATCCTCGCCCTTGGGCTTGGCCTGTCCGCGGCCCTGCCTTTGCCGCTGCTCCTTGACCTTCTCGGGCCCTTCGCCGAGCTCCCGGCTCTGTCTCACGGTCCTGTCGTCCTGCTCGGTCTTGCGGACGATCTCGGTGCCCTGGAGAAACTGGTACTGCGTGGACACCTCGCGGTGCACTGCCGTCTCCCGGCCCACCTGGCTCATCTGATTGAACATGGTCTGGAGGTCAATAGGGAGGAGCGGCATGGCCAAACCTCCTCAGCAGGTCCTGCTCGACCGGCTCGTACTTGGACACCTGGATTTCCTTGTCCCGGAGCAGGAAGGTGACGTTCTTGAACTCGTTGCGGACCGCCAGGTGCTCATTCTTGATGAAGACCTTGACCCCCGGGAACACCCTGTCGGAAGCGGAGACCTTTCCCCCGCCCTTCTGAGCCAGCATCTCGCCGGTAAGCTCCGCAACCTCCCTGTTGAGCCCCTCCAGCTCTTCCAGGAGCACTGACCGCTGTTCGTTGAGCTCCTCCAGGTTCCGGGCCTTGTCCTCGGGCAGCTCCTTCTGGACCCTCCTGAGATTCTCGAGGGTGCTGATGTTGCGCACCAGCTCCTCGAGGCTCTTCTCCAGCTCCTGCTTGCGGGCCGAAGCCACGGCGAGCTGTTCCTTCTTGTTCGGGTCGAAGCCCACCTCGATGATCGTCTCCGTCCCGGCCACCGATCCCAGCGTCTTAGCGTGCACGGCCTCACCAGCACGCAGGCGCCCCCCGACGATCGCCGCGCGCTTGCCCTGGCAGATGATGCGGCGGTTGGCGTCCACCAGCGAGTGGATGATCCCGTCGCTTGCCAGCACGTTCTCCTCCGCCGCCACCCGGGCGTGCTCGATGAACTTGGCCGCCACATTCTTGCCGGCGCGGATCTGGCCCTCGTTCTTGCCGAGGATGCCCTGGTGGACGATGATTTCCCCCTCCGCGTCGAGCGTGCACTTGCCCACCGAGCCCATGACTTCGATGTTGCCGGCGGCCTTGACCGTGAATCCGTCCTCCACGTTCCCTTTGATGAACACCGTGCCGAGGAACAGGATGTTCCCGGTCTTGAGATTGACGTCCCCCTCGACCGTGTACACCGGCTCGACATTGACCTTGCCCGCCACCAGCAGCACCTGGCCGTCGATGGCGGCGATGGCGTTCATGCCGTCGTCGGAGAGCTTGACGTTCTTGCCGATCTCGATGGCCACGTCCCGTCCGGCCCGGGCAGGCAGGGTCTTTCCGGTCACGGTCATCCCCTGCACACCCTCCTCGCGCGGTTTTTTTCGCGCCAGGATCTGCCCGGCCTCGACGTTCTCGACGAGGTTCAGTTCCTTGAAGTCGACCCTGCCGTTCTTCTCCTTGAGCTGCACCTGCTCGTGGCTGATGTCGAAATTGTAGAGGACCTCCGCATCGGCGCCGTTCACCGGGCGCGTCCCTTCCGCCACGAGGATACGCTCGTTGTAGACCGGATAGTCCACGAACGACTCCAGCACCCCCTCCAGCAGGCCGTGCACTATGCCATGGGCCCGCAGGAGGCCCCTGATCTCGTCGACCATGAGCTCGGCGCCGCCCGGACCGGGAGGCGTTACGGTCATGTAGGCCTTCATTTCCCCGTCGGCCATGTCGACCGACACCGAGGCCTGGCTGGCGGGGTTGAAGCTGTAGTCGCCGATCTTGATGTACTCGCCGTCGGCGTGACGCACGACCTCCGCCAGGAGCGCGAGGTCGTAGTTGGTGACACCCCTGACCGAAAGCTTCTCCACGGCCCGGCGCTCCGGCACCCGAGCGCCCTTGCCGGAGGGCTTGGTCACCTTGAGGAACACCCCGTCCCCGGCCAGGCGCACGAACAGCTCCCCGTCCTTGTCCGGGACGGCCTCGGCGGTCTTGTCCTCCTGCGGGCCGCTCTCCGCACCCCTGGCCCCGGCCACGGCGAGCTCCTCCACCGCCTCGTACGCCAGGATCGTCCACGGCCTTCGACCCACACCCATCATGCCCTTGGAGCCCTTTTCGAGCACCTCGTACTCCAGCCGCTTGACCGGGAGATCGAGCTCGATGGAGGCCTGCCGCAGGGCCTCTTCCAGGGATTCCCCCTGGGCCCGGATCGCCTTGACCCCGCGGTCGGATTCCAGCTGCTCACGCATATACTGGCGCAGGGTGTCGACGGAAATCACATGATCCCCTTCTTGATGTGCGAAAGCCTCGAGCGCAGCCTGAGGATGGCCTTGGTATGCAGCTGGGAGATACGGGACTCGGTGACCTCGAGGACTTCCCCGATTTCCTTGAGGGTCAAGTCTTCGTAGTAGTACAGGACCAGGACCTTCTTCTCCTTCTCGGGCAGCTCATTGATGGCTTCGATGATCAGCCGCTTGATCTCCTCCTTCTCGACGATGGTGTCGGGATTGAGCGAGGAGGGGCTCTCGATGCTCTCCACGATGGACATCTTGTCGTTGTCCTCCCCGGCGTACCACACCTCGTTCAGGGAAAGGACCGACGTGCCGGAGATCTTGAGCATCAGGTTGTGGAAATCCTTGAGGTCCATGCGTAGGGCCCTGGCGATTTCCTCGTCCGTGGCAGCCCGGCCCTGGCAAGCCTCCAGCTTGCGGATCGCCTCCTCGACCTCGCGGGTCTTCTGGCGGACCGAGCGGGGCACCCAGTCGATGGTCCTGAGCTCGTCGAAGATCGCCCCGCGGATCCGGGTCACGGCATAGGTCTTGAACTTGACGTGCTTGTCAGGGTCGAACTTGTCGATGGCATCGAAGAGCCCGAACACGCCGAACCCGACCAGATCGTCGAACTCGACGTTGTTGGGCATCCCAATGGCGACTTTGCCGGCCACGTACTTGACCAGGGGCGCGTACTGCCGGATGAACAGATCGCGGATGCGGGGATCCTTGCGGCGCTTGTAGAGCTGCCACAGCTGCTCTTCGCTCTTCCCCTCCAAGACGCTGTCACCCATAGGCCTACTGGTCCTTCTTCAGAAATGTCCGCACCGCTTTGGCAAGGTCTTCCGGGTCTTGGCCCTTCACCGTCTCCTCGATCTGCGCCTGCCGCATCTCCCGAGGGGTGGAGGGGGTCTTCCTGACCGGCTCTTGCGCCTCATCCCCGGCGGACTCCTCGAAGATGCCCGGCTCAGCGGGGGAGCCTTCCGGCTCGAGCTCATCGAACTCCGGCAGCAGCTCCACCTCGCCCTCCTCGGCGGGCCCCTCCTCCGGCTCGGCTCCGATTCCCCCCTCCGGCGCACCCCCCTCCGGCGCCCCCCCGTCCGGCTCCGGGAAAGCCTCCCAGCTCTCCGAGGTTTCGGCGGCTTCGGCCGGCATGGCTTCCGCCTCCCGGCCCTCCTCGACCTCCCGGCCCTCCTCGACCTCCCCGACGCCCGGGAGCTCGTCGTCGATGATGATGTCTATGCTGTCTCCGGTGCCCTGCCTGGCCGGCGGAGCGGCCTTCAGCAGCTCAGGCAGGTAGCGGCCGAGGAGGGATTGGACCCCCAGGCCCAGCGCCCCAAACGCGACCGCCGAGAGCAGGAGCCTGAGGAGGATGACCCCGAACGGGTTTCCGCCGGCAATCCCCGAGATCAGGGAGATCACTCCGCCGAAGAGGGAAAATCCTGCCAGAAGCTTCCAGTTTATCCTCATCGCTCCTGATCGAAACTCAGCTTAGGAGAAATCCATCGGCCGCGTCAAGGGCGGCGTCCGGCCCAAGGCGCCCGGCGCCGGCTTACGGGCCGAAGAGCTTGCGCAGGAACTTCGATATCCCGCCTCCCTCCTTGAAATCCATGTTTTC
>JAFGFV010000270.1 GCA_016930895.1 Spirochaetales bacterium
CCATCAACGCCAATGTGCATCGCTCCCTCCACACTCTCGGGGAGGAAGCCACGACGGCGTACGAGGACAGCCGCGAGGGGGTGCGCAGCTTCCTGAACGCCCGCAAGGCCGCGGAGATCGTTTTCACCCGGGGCACCACCGAGGCCATCAACCTGGTGGCCCACTCCTGGGGACGAACCCACCTGGCGACCGGGGATGAGATCCTGTTGACCGAGATGGAGCACCACTCCAACCTGATCCCTTGGCAGCTGATCGCGGCCGAGCGGGGAGCGCGGCTGCGCTTTCTGCCGGTGGACCCGGAAGGTCACCTGGATTCCGGGGAGCTGGAAACTCACTGGAGCGATCGGGTGCGCCTGGTGGCGGTTACCCACGTGTCCAACGTCTTCGGCACTACCACCGACGTCCGCCGCCTGGCCGAGATCGCCCATGCCCGGGGCGTCCCGCTCCTGGTCGACGCTGCCCAGAGCGTTCCGCATCTTCCCGTCGACGTCCAGGAGCTCGGCTGCGATTTCCTGGCCTTTTCGGGGCACAAGGTGTACGGGCCGATGGGCACCGGGGTCCTGTACGGCCGGGAGGAGCTCCTGGAGAGCATGCCGCCGTACCAGGGCGGCGGGGAGATGATCCGCTCGGTTTGGCCCGAGCGGGCCACCTGGAACGATCTTCCCTACAAGTTCGAAGCCGGAACCCCGGACGTGGCGGCAGCCGTGGGCCTGCGGGCGGCTCTCAGTTACCTTGTCGAGCTCGGGCGGGCCAACCTGCGGCGCTACGAGGAAGCCCTGGCGGCGTACGCCCGGGAACGCCTGGCCGAGGTGCCGGGGCTGACGATCCACGGGCCGAAGCACGGAGGAGGCCCCGTGATCTCCTTCACCTTTCCGGACGTGCATCCCCACGACGTGGCCCAGGTGCTGGATTGGCATGGGGTGGCGTTGCGGGCCGGGCACCACTGCGCCCAGCCCCTGATGCGCAAGCTCGGGCTGGCGGCCACGGTCCGGGCCAGCCTCGCGCTCTACAATACGCCGGGGGAGATCGACCGCCTCGTGCGGGGCCTGCTGGAAGCGCGGAGGGTCTTCGTTCACGGCGGCCTAGTCCCCGACTCCGCCCTCGGCCGGGCGCCGGCATGATCGGTCAGCTCGACGAGCTGTACCAGGAGATCATCCTGGATCATTACCGCAATCCCCGTGGAGCCGCCCGCCTCGACCACGTCCCCGAGAGCCGGGTGCACGAGAACCCCACCTGCGGCGATGCGGTGAAGCTGGAGGTGCCGATAGAGGCCGACGGCACGCTCGGCGCCGTGCGCTTCGAGGGCAAGGGCTGCGCCATCAGCACGGCCTCCGCTTCGCTCATGACCGAGCGCATGTCCGGCAGGCCCGCGGTCGAGGCCCGGGCGGAAGCCGAACGGTTCATCGCGGTCATGCGGGGGACGGAGGACCCGGGCATTTTGGAGGGCTGGGGGGACCTGGCCTGCCTGAAGGGAGTGATCCGCTATCCCCTGCGGGTCAAGTGCGCAACCCTCGTCTGGCATGCGCTCGTCGATGCATTGAGCGCCCCCGCCGGCTAGCGGGCGAAGTCGAACCGGTACTGGAACCCCGCGGTGAGGCCGAAGGCGATCGGCATCCCGTCGCCGAACACGACATCGAAGTAGGCGGCGACGGGGATGGCCATACTGGCGGCGATCGGGATCGCGTACATCACCGAGGAGGAGAGGCCCGCCGTCACCCCATCGCCGAAGATGTACAGGCCCGCAGAGAGCTGGACGAAGAGGTTGCGGATCACCTCGAAGGCCCCGAGCGCGCTCAGGCTCACGGGCCCCACCGAACCGTAGTAGTGATTCGGGGAAAACGGCGGGTTGGGCACGACGAAGTAGTAGTAGTACAGGCGGTTGTAGCCGATCTCCGCACCCAGGCGGAAGCCGCCGAACTGCAGGAACAGGCCCTGGAGATTCACCTTGATGTCCGTGTAGTCCCAGTCATCGAGGTAGTCCGGGTCCCAGTCGAAAGCAGTCGGCAGGTCGATGACCGTGTACCCTGCTCCCGCGTTCAGGCGCAGGGTCAGGGAGTCGATCCCGGCGGAGGCCGCCGGGAAGGCCGCAGCGAGGACGAGCAGGACCGCCAGCAGAGGAAGCAACGCTCTCTTCATCTCAAGCACCTCCAGCAATCACCAGGACTGCCTCGAAGCGGACCCGGCGCCGCCGAGCTGCGGAGGCCGGGCGCCGCCTCGCGGCGACACCATCGCAGTATACCTCACGTCTGCCCTTGAGCCAAACCCAAGATTGCCGATCTGTCCTCCGCCGCTTCCCGAGCGATTCGCCACAAAGGGGAATTGACTGTCCATTTTTCGGTGGAAACCGGCAGCCTCGAGGCTGTACGATACAGCCATGGAACGAGCGATTGAAACGAAGCTTGACCGAGAACAGATGCTCCGCGCCCTGATGGAGCGTGACGCCTCCTGGGACGGGCTGTTCTACGCGGGCATCACCAGCACCATGGTTTTCTGCCGGCCCTCCTGCCCGGCCCGCAAGCCCAGGCCCGAGCACGTGGAGTTCTACGCCACCGCCCGGGAGGCCCTGATGGCGGGCTTCAGGCCCTGCCGGCGCTGCCGGCCGCTGGAGGACCCCCGGGTAACCCCACCCTGGGTCTCCCGCCTGATCGAACAGGTCGAGGCGGATCCGAGCGTGCGCATGCGGGACGAGGAGCTGCGCCGGCAGGGCCTGGAGCCCGCCGCCGTGCGCCGCCATTTCCAGAAGACCTACGGAATGACCTTCCAGGCCTACTGCCGGGCCCGGCGCTTGGGTGCGGCTTTCGCCGCTATCCGCGAGGGGGCCAGCATCGACGACGCGGTCTTCGATCACGGGTGGGAGTCCCACTCCGGCTTCCGCGAGGCCTTCTCCAGGGCCGCTGCGTCCGCGCCGGGGGCGGCTCGCGGCCGGGACTTCGTCCGCCTGGCCTGGGTGGAGTCCCCCCTCGGACCGATGGCCGCCGGGGCCACGGACGGCGCGGTCTGCCTCCTGGAGTTCACGGATCGGCGGATGCTCGAAGGACAGCTGCAGGCGCTCAAAGCCCGCTTC
>JAFGFV010000271.1 GCA_016930895.1 Spirochaetales bacterium
GCCGGGCCCTTGACCAGGCGCTCGATCGGCGCCTCCGAGGCGGTGATGTCGCTCCAGTACCAGCACTCCTGCAGCGTTCCCTTGGGAGTCTCGATCCTGCGGCAGCGGTGATTGCCCTCGGTCCAGGTCTCCACCCTGCAGTCCTGGGGAATCTCCCGGAAGGGAAAGTAGCCCTGGAGGTAGAAACCGGCCCCCAGCTCCCGGTGCCAGTCCAGGTAGGCGTCGCTGATCTTGAAATCCCGGGGCCGCTCGCCCCGGGCGATCAGGGCGGTGGCCCAGTAGTCCAGGTCGGCGAACCAGGGAACTCGATCCGGCTGGCCGCCCTTGAGAATCGTGAGCACACGTTCCCGTGGTGTCATGGTCCTCCCTGGAAACCCGCACCGCCCTCTGAAAGTTTATTGTGCAACCGGTTGCACTATTCTCGCCCAGGTTTGGCCTGCTGTCAAGCTTCGTTTGACGGTTCTCCACCGATTTCTGCCGATCCGAGAGGCACCCAGGGCAGACTCCGAGGCTCGAAAGAGAGTTCAAGGGAACCAGCTCCGTGCAACCGGTTGCCGACCGCCTTGCCTGTCGGAACTCCGGGCCAGGCGGTCAGGAGCGGCGGCGTTTCCCCGCCGGCATCGGCTCTGCCGGCTCGGGGGAGAGCCGTCGGGCCAGCCCGGTTAGAACCGGCGTCAACGCCGCGAGGGGATCGGCACCGGCCCCTACCTGGGTCAGCTGGGCCCCCCGGAACAGGTCTCCGAGGGCCCGGGCGATGTCAGCGGGAAGCTCCAGCTTGCGAAGCTGCATCTGCAGCTCGTGCTCCGCCCGCCGCTGGAGCATCTGGCCTTCCACCCGCAACGCCAGGACCGCATTCTCGATCTTCCGCAGCTCGCGCTCGTGCTCGAGGGCCTCGGCCTCGTGTTTCTGCCTGAGCAGCCGCACCGGCGCTTCGGCGTCAGCGCGATCGCGTTCCAGACCCGCGTTGAGCTGAGCCTTCTCCCGCTCCCGCTCGACGCGCAGCCGTTCGGTCTTCTGACCCTCCTCCTCGAGCTCCCGCTGTGAGTCGATCTCGGCGAGGCGCAGCTCCCGTTCGGTCTGGATCCGGGAGCGTTCGCTGGTCGAACGGATGCGCTCACGGACTTCGGCCTCCAGCTTCTGGCGCAGGTCCTCGTCGGTCAGGAACACCTGAGCCACCTGGACCACATCCAACTCGATACCCCAGCCCTCCTCCGCGTTCCCGGCACCGCCCACCACTCCGTCCAGGGCCCGTGCGATCGCCTCCGTGAGAGTCGTCTTGCGCCCTTCGATGCACTCCTGCATGGTCAGCCCTGCCGTCACCGCTCGCAGCTCCCCCATGCACAGCTGGCTGATCAGGGACTGGATCTGCTCATGCCCCCGGCCCTGGGTAAAGTCGAACAGCCGCGCGGCCAGCTCGGGCCGCACCACCCGGTAGATGACGATCCCCTTGAAGCGCAGGGGAATCCCGTCCCGGGTTTCCTGGGTCATCTCGAAGGTCGCCTCTTCCTTTCCGCTGGGAACGACCGCATAGGCCCGGCCCGGAAGACGGACCCCTCGGGCCCCCAGGCCGAGGTTAGCGAGCTCGCCCTTGCGCGCCAACACCAGTGACTCGTTCGGTCTTGCCTGAACAGCACACATGCCAAGCCTCCTATCCGCCTCCCGCTCCGCCGGGAGGCCCATCGTCTGTTGCTCCAAGCGTAGCGGCGCCAGGGAGGTTTCTTCTGTGCTGTGCGGCACAATCGTCGGGCAGGAGGAAAAAAACAGAGGGCGGGAGCTGCCCCGCACCGTCGGTGCGACAGCTCCCGCCCCAGGCTACTTGGCCACGATTACCTGGGCCGCGGACTCCACCTCCCCGCTTCCGACGTTCAGAAGCCGCGAGAAGACCACGTAGCTGGCCGCCATCTCCAGCACCGTGCCGGTGAGGATGTAGTCCGCGTTCAGCGACCGCCCCACTTCCAGGGCGCTGACCTTGTCGGTGAGAGAGTCAACATCGAGGCTCCTGTCCCGCAGGGCTGCCGCCATCCCGGTCTGAGGGATCACCCGGAGAGTGCGGACCCGGGCGACCTCCACGTAGACCAGGTCGGACAGCTCAGCCGCCAGCCCCGGGGCGACAGCGCCCTGGGAGGCGAACTCACCGACGGCCACGACCCCGCTCGGCCTGCCGCGCAGGTCCAACGCAATCTCCCGGCACAGAGCGGCGAAGTGCTCCTCCTGGGAGCGCTGCGGTACGGGGGGCCGGATCTCCATGTCCTGCCCGAGCCTCCGGATCTGCTCCTCCGCGATCTGCAGCTCCCTGCCCAAGGTTTCGACGTAGTTGTCCAGGATCGCGATCGGCTTGTCGAAACCCCGGTCGTCCAGGCGCACGCGGGCGTTCACGATCTCCTTCTTGGCCGCCAGGGCCAGCTCGAACGCCTCCCGGAGGCGCGCCGGGTCCTCGCCGGAGTAGTACAGCTCCCCGATCGCTTTGAGACTCTGAGCGAAGTGCAGCATGGTGCCGGAGTGGAGGACCACGGCGTCCGAGAATCCTACGACCGCCGGTGGGCCTTCCACGAAGCTCGCCTGGAGCACGTAGGGGCCGGCCTGGTAGGACTTGCCGTACACGTCCTCGTAGCGCACTGTGAAGCGCGCCACGTCCGCGGGTCCGGTGAAGCGCTGCGGGTGGACGCGGACCTGCGCCAGGATCGTCTCGTAGTCTCCGTGATGCAGCGTCGGGAGATAGTAGCGGATCGTGTTTCCGCTCCTGCGGTTCTCGTAGCCCCAGGTGTCCAGGACGTCCACGTCGACCAGGAACTCCAGAGTCATCTCCACGTTGCGCGCCAGGGCCACCACCATGCGGTCGAGCTCGCTCCCGAAGGTCTTCTCCATCTCCTCCCGGTCGGAGATGAAACGCGAGCTGCCCTCGCCGACCTTGCCCATCTGGACCATGAGCTCCAGGTCGAAGGACTGCCCCACTCCAATGGTGGAAATGCTCACCCCCTGGGCGGAGAAGCCCCGGGCCACTTCCAGGATGCTCGCACGCGAGTTGCCGCAGGTGTCGCAGCCGTCGGAGAGGAACATGACCCGGTTGGTGTACTCGCGGCTCAGGTTCTTCATGACCTCCAGGCAGCCCAGCTCCAAACCGTCCCGGATGTTGGTGCTCCCCGCCGGGCTGATCGAGTGCACGGCGCGGCGAAAGCGCTCCCGGGTCTCCGCGGAGCTCATCCGGGTAGCCGGGAAGACCACCTCGGCGCCGCTGCTGAAGATCACCAGGGACACGTAGTCCACCGGCCGGACCCGCTCGATGAAGATGTCGAAGGCGTCCTTGACCCAGTCGAGCTTGTCGGCGTCGGCCATCGAGCCGCTGTGGTCGATGACGAAGGCCAGGTTCATGGGCGTGAGCTTCTGGAACTCCATCTTGCCGCCCTGAATCCCGATCTGGAACACCTCCTCCTGCCCCTCCGTGGACAGCTGCCGGCAGCCGGAGTACAGGCTCACCCCCAGCAGGGAGTCGGGCTGCGGATAGTGGTAATCCACGGCCGCGACGTAGGAGTCGACGTGCACCTCTTCGGGGGGCACGATCACTCCCCGCTCGGCCAGGTAGCTGCCCCGCCCGCTGCTGCCCGCGGCCGCCTCGGCTGCGCCGCCGGCCCAGGCGACCACCGGGGCCAGCCCAGCGCACATGACCAGAATCGGCAGTAACTGTTTCATCTCGCAGTACCTCCTATATACCCTGGAGGATTGCAGGAAGCGTGCCAAGACCGACTCGGATCTATTTATATGTGGGGTATAGAACTGCTACCAGGACTGGGAAGGCTACCGGGATCAACCGGAGATGGTGCGCCCCCGGACGGGCGACGGAGGTTGAGGGGGGTGCCGGTGTCCGAGCGGGCCGGCTACCCGTGTTCGAGCGCCTTCGTCGTTCGACCCCTTGCTCTTGACAACCCGGCAACATCGGCGTTACCACCAGAACCATACGGAATGTCAGGCACTCCTACGCGCTTGGAGGAAGAATGAAACGCAGGAACGTCATCATCATCGGTGCTGCAGGCCGGGATTTCCACAATTTCAACGTGCACTTTCGGGGCAACGAGGCTTACCGCGTCGTGGCCTTCACGGCCGCTCAGATTCCGGACATCTATGGGCGCAGGTATCCGGCCAAACTCGCCGGGGAAGGGTACCCGGAGGGGATTCCCATCCATGACGAGCGCGAGCTGCCCGAGCTGATCAGAAGGCTCGAGGTGGACGAGTGCGTGTTCGCCTACAGCGACGTGTCCTACCAGCACGTGATGGGCATCTCGGCGATCGTGAACGCTGCCGGCGCGAGCTTCGTCCTGCTCGGAACCAGGGACACCATGCTCGAGAGCACGAAGCCCGTGGTGGCCGTGGGGGCGGTGCGAACCGGCAGCGGCAAGAGCCAGACCTCGCGCCGGATCATCGAGATCCTGATGAGCAAGGGGCTGCGGGTCGTGGCGGTCAGGCACCCCATGCCCTACGGCGAGCTGGAGGGCAACGAGGTGCAGCGCTACGCAAGCCTGGAGGACCTGAAGAAGTATCGCTGCACGCTGGAGGAGATGGAAGAGTACGAGCCGCACGTCACCCGGGGCAACGTGATCTACGCCGGCGTGGATTACGAGGCGATCCTGCGGGCGGCGGAGCACGACCCGGACGGCTGCGACGTCGTGCTGTGGGACGGGGGCAACAATGACTTCCCGTTCTACCGCCCGGATCTGATGGTCACGGTCGTGGACCCGCATCGGGCGGGCAACGAGCTCACCTACTACCCGGGGGAGGCCACGCTGCGAATCGCCGACGTGGCGGTGATCAACAAGATGGACTCCGCCGATGGGGCCAGCATCCAGACGGTGCGGGAGAGCATCGCCCGGGTCAACCCCAAGGCTGTGGTGGTGGACGCCGCCTCGCCGATCCGGGTGGACGACCCGCGGGTGATTCGCGGCAAGCGGGTGCTGGTCATCGAGGACGGCCCGACCTTGACCCACGGAAACATGAAGATCGGAGCGGGAGTGGTGGCGGCGCGCAAGTACGGGGCAGCCGAGCTGGTGGACCCCAGACCCTTCACCGTCGGCCGGATCTCCGAAACCTTCCAGATCTATCCCAACATCGGAACGCTTCTGCCAGCGATGGGCTACGGCGAGCAGCAGCTGGCGGACATGGAGGAAACGATCAACCGCTGCGACGCGGAGGCAGTGATCGTAGCCACGCCTATCGACCTGAGCCGGATCATCAAGCTCAAGAAACCCAGCACCCGGGTTTTCTACGACCTGCAGGAGATCGGGGAGCCCACTCTGGAGGGAATCCTCCAGGACTTCGTGGAGAAGCACAAGCTGAGAGGCGGGAATCCACGGGGAACAACGCCGTGATCGCGGCAATCCCGGGAAGCTGACGGCAGTGGCTCTTCCCTGCCTGGCGGACCACTTCGATGGGGTGATCTTCGACGTCGATGGGGTGCTGGAATACCAGGGAAAGGCCTACCCGGGCGCCCGGGAGTTCCTCGAGATGCTGCGGCGCCAGGGCAAGAAGATCAGGATCCTGACCAACAGCACCCTCAAGAGCCGCAAGGTCTGTGCAGAGCGGCTCCGGGCCAAGGGCCTGGCCGTGGAAGACTCGGAGGTCATCACCGCTTCCTTCGCCACCGCCGAGTACCTGAGGCGGAAACGGGCGCGCTCCTGCTGGGTGCTGCTCAAGGGGGAGGGGCGGGAGGAGTTCTCAGACCTCATGCAGGACCAGGAGCACCCGGAGTTCCTGGTGCTGGGCGACTGCCGCGATGAGTTCAACTTCGACCAGATGAACCGGGCTCTCCGGCTGCTCCTGGAAGGGGCCCGTCTGGTCGTCATGATCCCCGAGCGGATCGACAGCAGCCTCGGAAGCCTGGAGCTGACCGTCGGTGCGTACGGGCGGATGCTCGAGGAGGCGACCCGGCAGCGGGCCGTATACGTCGGGAAACCCAACCGCGCCATCTTTGCCGCTGCCCTGCGGAGCATGGGCGTGCGCCCCAAGCGAAAGGTACTGATGGTGGGCGACAAGGTTTCCACGGACATCCTCGGCGCCCGTCGGATCGGGATTCCCTCGGCGCTCATCCGCACCGGAGAGTACCGCGAAGGCGATCTTGACAGCCGCATCCAGCCCGACTACACCTTCGATTCGATTCAGGATCTGGCGCGGGCTTGGACCGCCGGGTGCCTTGCCGGTGAGACTCCGGGGGCGGGATCAGGGAGCGCTTGATACCGCTTCGAGGCGGCTCAAAGCCGCATCCACGTGGATCCGGGAGGTGTTGAGGAACGGGAGCCCCAGCTCGTCGCGGGGAAACATCAGGGGTAACTCGGTGCAGCCCAGAATCAGGCCGTCGATGCCCTCCTGTTCCTTCAGGCGCCCAATGATCCGGAGGAATCCCTCCCGGGTCTCCGGCAGAACCCGGCCCTCCTCCAGCTCGGCAAAGATCTTCTCGTGCACGTAGCGCTGCTCCGGCGCAGACGGCACCACGATTTCGAGGCCGGCCCGGGCGAACACCTCAGGATAGAAGTCCGCCCCCATGGTGAAGCCCGTGCCCAGCAGCCCCGGACGCCGCAGCCCGACCGCCACAGCCCGGGAGCAGGCCGCCTCCACGATGCTGACCAGCGGCACCGGGGACCGTGCGGCGATCCGGTCGAAGTAGCGATGCGGCGTGTTCGAGGCAATCAGGACCAGATCGGCTCCGGCGCGCTGGACGGCCTCGACCGCGGACAGGAGCAGCTCTACCAGCTCGGCGTGCCGCTCGGCTTCCTGGAGCCTCAACATCCGAGTCAGGCTTACGCTGTAGACCAGGAGCGCGGGAAGCTCGCCGTGATGGCGCACCCGGTAGCCCTCGAGAAACAGGCGGTAGTAGTCGACGGTCGACTCGGGGCCCAGTCCCCCGACGATTCCCAGCGTGGCCATGGACACCTCCTTCGGCGAACACACGGTAGCCGGCCTGCATCGACCTGGCAAGAGCAGGGAGCGGCGGCCGCGCTCTTGATCGTGCTGCCCGCCCGGGCCCATACTGGTCCACAGGTGCCAACGATGAGCGGCAAGCTGAAGTGCTTTCACGAGGAGCTGCGCGGCCGGCAGTACAACACCCTGCCGGTGGGCCTGCGGGTCATCGAGGTGAGCAGGATCACCGGTTCCCTCGGCAAGTGCGAGGAGCTCGACGGCAGGTTTCAGCCGCGCGGCCGCACCCACCGCAAGGAGCGTCACCGACGTACCCGCATGGACCGCATGTTCAGCAGCTTCGACGCGGGCGCTTCGCTGCCGCCCATCGATGCGTACCTCTACGCCGGTGAGTACTATGTCGTGGACGGGCACCGGCGGGTAGCCTCCGCGATCACCGCCGGCCGCGAGTTCATCGACGCGAACCTCACCGAGGTGGTCCTGCTGGGAGACCGCCGTTCCCAGGAAGGGGCGCTCTCGCGCCGGGCCTTCGAGCAGCAAACCGGGCTCACGAACGTGCGTTTGACCAACGAGGCCGGCTACCGCTTCCTGCTGAAGGAAATCGAGGCGACCGCCGGGGAAGGATCCGTCCGGGAAAAAGCGAAGACCTGGTACTCCAGGACGTACCTCCCGGCCTGCAAGGCCATCGAGCGCGCTGGGCTCCCCGAGTTCTTCCCGGGGATGCGGGAGGGGGACCTGTTCGTCATGATCCTGCGTTTTCACCGGGAGCTGGACTCGGGATTCGAGAAGAGCGGGGATTTCGAGGAGGTCCTCTCGCGCTTCCTGGCCGCCCGCAGGAAGCTTCGCTTCAGGCTGAACCGCTGTGCGCCGTTCCGCTGGATCGCGCGCGTCTTTGGCCGGCGCCCGCCGGAATACCGAAGCCCGCCCGAATAAAAAACGGGCGGCCCCGCGGGACCGCCCCTAGTAGTCGTTGCCGGCTCTACCGGTCCTGCTCGACCATGTGCTTCAACAGCTCCACGGTGCGGCAGGAGTAGCCCCACTCGTTGTCGTACCACGACACGATCTTGAAGAAGCGCTTCTCGCCGGGCAGGTTGTTCTGCAGCGTGGCCAGGGAATCGTAGATCGAGGAATGCGGATCATGGACGAAGTCCGTGGACACCACTTCCTCGTTGCAGTAGGCCAGGAGCCCCTTGAGATAGGTCTCGGAGGCCTTCTTCAGCAGCTTGTCGATCTCCTCGATCGAAGTCTCCTTCTGCGAGCGGAAGGTCAGATCCACGACGGACACGTCCACGCTGGGGATGCGGAAAGACATGCCGGTCATCTTGCCCTTGATCTGAGGCAGCACCTCGCCCACGGCCCTGGCCGCGCCGGTGGTCGAGGGGATGATGTTGACGGCCGCGGCCCGGCCACCCCGCCAGTCCTTCTTGGAGGGTCCGTCCACCACCTTCTGGGCGGCGGTGTAGGAATGGATCGTGGTCATCAGGCCGGTCTCCACCCCGATGCCCTCCTTGAGCAGGACGTGGACGATCGGCGCCAGACAGTTGGTGGTGCAGCTGGCGTTCGAAACGATGTCCATGCTCTTGGGGTCGTATTCGGTGTGGTTGACGCCGATCAGGAGGATCTTCATCCCGCCCTTGCCAGGAGCCGTGACCAGGACCTTCTTGGCTCCGGCCTTGAGGTGCCCGGAAGCCTTCTCCATGTCCGTGAACAGGCCAGTGGACTCGATCACGTACTCGACGCCCATCTGCTTCCAGGGAAGCTCCTCCAGGCTCTTGCTGGCCATGACGCAGGCGATCTTGTGGCCGTTCACCACCAGGGTGTCGTCTTCCTGCAGGTCCGGCTTGCTCTTGGTCGAGCCGATGTCGGCCTTCATCCTGCCGTGGACCGAGTCGTACTTGAGGTTGTAAGCAAAGTACGCGGCGTCGGTGGAAACGTCCACCACTGCGACCACGTCGAACACCTTGCCCAGCAAGCCCTGATCGACCATGGCCTGGAACACCAGGCGCCCGATGCGCCCGAAGCCGTTGATTGCTACCTTAACAGCCATGCTACTGCTCCTCCATCCGTGCAGAGTACTAGGGAATACAGAACCGTCGGACCGTTCCTGCCGCCGAGCCGGCCGACGAACCGTCCGGTAAACCACCGCTCATGCTTATAGTCTAACGAGCCGTTTTGATCAAGCGGTTGCCATCGGTTTCCGGGCTTCTGCGCCTGAACCGGTCTCCTGAAGGGCCTGCCCGCATTCCCTGCGTTTCGCAACGACCTCCTGATGTGGTAAGATCAGTGGTCAATTCGCCGAGGAGCATACACATGACATCTCTCGAACGAACCCAGAGAGCCATCAGCATGAAGTCCATCGACCGGGTGCCCCAGTTTCCGATCCTGATCGCCCCGGCCTGCCAGCTGGTCGGCGTCAAACAACGGGACTATTCCCTGGACCCCGAGGTCATGGCCGACACCCTGATCCGGGCCCGGGATCTCCTCGACACCGACGGGATCTACGTGTCCCGGGACAACTGGGTCTATCACGAGGCCCTCGGGGGCGAGCTGATCTTTCCGGAAGATGACGAGCCCTACAGCAAGCAGACGGTGCTGCCGTCGGTCAAGGAGTTCAGGAAGCTCCGGGTCCCAGACCCGCAGACCGCCCCCGGCATGAAAACCCTCCTGGCCGCGGCCCGCAAGGTCGTGGCGGCGGTGGGGGACCGCTACTACATTCAGGCCAACATCGATTGCGGTCCGTTCAGCTTGGCCGCAGTGTTGCGCGGAGCCGAGTCCTTCCTGCTGGACCTGATGACCGAGAACGAACGCGATCTCGAGGAGTTCCTGGACTTCTGCACCGAGGTGGTCGTGGCCTACGGAAAGGCCATGATCACCACCGGAGTGCATGGGATCCAGTATGGAGACTCGACGGCCAGCCTGGTCGGCCCGGAGCACTACGAACGCTTCGCGCTGCCCTACCAGGAGCGATCCGTGGATGCCCTGATCGGTCCGGAGTGCGACGTCTGGATCCACATCTGCGGAAAAACCGATCACCTCCTGCACTTCCTGAGACCCCTGCCCATCCAGGGATTCGAGGTCGACGCCAAGGTCCCGATGACTACAGCCAGGCGCCTGCTCGGGGACAAGATCGCGATCAAGGGCAACCTGGACACGACCTTCCTGCTCCGGCAGACGCCCCAAGAGGTCTACGACGCCACGATGGGTATCCTGAGGGAAGGGGACTTCCGCACCGGGATCGTCATGTCCCCGGGCTGCGGCGTCGCGCGCATGACCCCGCTGGAGAACCTGCGGGCCATGACCCGTGCCTGCGCGGACTACCGACCCCCCGACGGAGCGGGCTCCCCGGATCCCGGCGGCTCCGACAGCAACAGATAGCAGTTGAGAAACGCCCTGGGGATGTGGAAGAAGCCCTTCACACACCCCTTCAGGGTCTGAGACACCGATCCATCGCGGCGCAGGTAGCCGTACCATTCCCCGTATCGAGGATCCGGGAAGTACTTGAAGCTCCAATAGTGCAGCCGTTCGTACCAGCTCATGAGGGCCTCGTCGCCGGTCTGGTCGTAGGCGAGCAGCAGGGCGTACAGTCCCTCCGCGTGAGGCCAGAAGAGCTTGGCATCCCAGTCCTGGCTCTCTCCCCAGTCCTCATCCTGGTGGCCCGGCGGCTTGCCCGCGAAATCCACGAAGTTGAACAGCCCCCCGTGCACAGGGTCCCAGCCACGGCGCATCGTCCACTCCATGATCCTGCAGGAGCGCTCGACGATCCCTCGATCCTGCAGATGCACGCCCTCGCGCAGGCAGAACCACGCGGACTCCAGACAGTGCCCCGGGGTAACGGAGCGGCCCTCGGGCTCGGACAGATCCACGCCGCCGTCCGCCAGCACACGCTCGAACATGGCCTGCTGCTCGTCCCGGGCAAAGGTGTACAGCTCTTCGTGGACCCAGCCCCGGATCAGCTCCGTGTAGCGGGGATCGTCCCGGAGGGCCCGCAGCTCCTGGGTCGTGTTGATCAGAATCATGCCCGGTGCATGCTCGCGGTATACCGCCCTGCGCACCCCCGGCTGCACATCGAGCTCCCCGGACTGGAGCCGCTCCACGATCGACCAGTACAGTCGCTCAGCCTTGTGAAGGTATTCCTCTCGCCCGCTCGCCTTGGCGTACTCGGCAAAGGCGAGAACCACGAAGGCTTCCGCGAAGATCTCAGCGGGACGGGAGTACAGAGGCTCTCCCTCCCGCGTGAGCTTCGTGTAGGCGTGCCCGTCCTCGTCCAGGGCAAACCTGGCCAGGAACTCCACTCCCAGTCGCGAAGCCTCCAGCCACTCGACTCTCGGCTCAACGGCGTTGCACAACTTGGCGAACATGTAGGCCTCGCGGCCTTGAGGCCACAGGTACTTGCCCGTTCCGTACGGGCTGCCGTCACGCTCCAGCATGGTGAGGTACCCGCCGAAGCTCCGGTCCAGGGAGTGCTCCAGCCAGAACGGTACACAGTCCTCCAACAGCTGGACGCGATAGAACTCCCGCAGCGCCCCCCGGTCCCGCAGGGAAAAGCGGCTCATCATCGGCCGTTCCCGAGGGTCAACGGCGGCAGATCAAAATGCTCCCGGTAGGCGTTGACCATGGCCTGATAGTTCCTGAGGGGGACGCTGGCCGTGATGGCGTTGCTGGCGGTGAAGATGTGCCCCCCACTGCCCCAGCCCTCCTCCAGAATCCGGTGGGTCAGCTGGCGGATCTCTTCCTGTTCGGCAAAGCTCAGGATCTTGCCACAGTCCATGTTTCCGAACAGCAAGATGCGCTCGCCGTACAGCTCCTTGAGGCGCTTGAGGTCCATGCCGGCGCTCATGTCGATCTCCAGATACCCGTCCACCTCGCATCCCAGAAGGAATCCGTCGATCACGGGCCAGATGTCTCCGTCGGTGGCGTTGATCGAAAAGCGGCCTGCTTCCCGAAGCCGACGGGCACATGTCCGTACCTCCGGCACGATGAACTCCTCGTAGGACTGCGGAGAAATCAGCAAGCGCTTGCCGGCGAAGTCCCCTCCGATGCCGACCTGATCCACCCCGACACGGATGTAGTCCTCGATCACTTTGAGGGCCCGCTGCGTGGCCATGCGAAAGTGCTCACGCGCCACTTCCGGTGCCAGGAGCATGACCTGCATCAGGTCCGCATCGGTCCAGATCCCGTGAAAGTATGCCGGAGCCAGGATCGGCAAGTCCAAACCGCGACGGGCCATTTCCTCCCGCAAGAATCGGAATACGAGGTAACACTCCTCGGGCAGATCCCCAAGCATGGACTCCGCGACGCGGCGGTTGCGCTCCTGGAGACGCAGGACGGGGTCCCCTCGTTCCTGGAGCTCGAAGTGCAGGCCCAGCTCTTCGAGGGGGTCGTACACGTAGCTCTCCCCCGGAACCGGGTTGGGGCTGACGTACAGCATATCGTGCCCCAGAACCTGCGCAATCTCCAAGCGATCGCTCGCATAGCGCCTCAAGGCAGCCTCGAAGCCAAACGCCTCGGCCTGGGCAAGCCAGGACTCCATGTCTCCCATATACTCGGCAAAGGGCCTGCCAAGGATCTCGTCCGCCAACGGAGGCAAGAGGACGTACTCGAACAGCGGGGTGCGGTCCGGCTCATGATGAAGAAAAGCGGCTTCCACGCGTTCCCGAGAGGTCATGATCTGTTTCAGCTCCACTGCGAGAAGTATCCGATCAGGATGACGCTGCTCGTGCCCATCAGGCGGATGTCGTCCCTATCTTCCGAGTAGAACATCTTCAGCGACCTGGCGATCGGACGGAGGGTCAGATTCATGACCACCCGCTCGATGCTCTCGAACAGGAACCGGTTGCCGTCGATCACGGAGCCTCGCAGGATGATCATCTCGGGGTTGAAGATGTTGGCGATGTCGGCCAGCCTCTCTCCCACGCTGGTCCCCACCTGGCCGAAGATGTTGCGGGCAAAGCGGTCGCCGTTGTTGGCCGCGACGATCACATGCTCGATCTGAAGGGCCTCGACCTCGCCGCCGCAGTGCTTGAGCACTTCGCTGTTCACCCCCTGGTCGAGCCCTTTGCGCACCTCCGAAAGGATGTACCCCTGGGAACTCACGGTTTCCAGACAGCCGGTGTGCCCGCAGAAGCACAGCTGGCCGTTGTCCTGGCTGTGGGTATGCCCGAACTCCCCGGCGTAGTGGCTCTTGCCCATGTAGATCTCGCCGTTGGTTACAATCCCCATTCCGATCCCTTCCCCGATCATGACACACAGGAAGTGATCGACCCCGATCCCCTTGCCGTAGTACTTCTCCCCCAGGGCACAGGCGTTAGCGTCGTTGACCAGGAAGCAGGGAATCCCGTACCGGTCCTCCACCAGTCTCTTCAGAGGCACGTCGTACCAGCCCTTGGCGAACAGATACTCGTGCGAGACCCCGGCCAGAGGGTCCATGTGGCCCCCCATGGCCGCGCCGATCCCGAAGATTTTTCGGGAAAACCGACCCGCTTCCTGCACCAGGCCGTCCAGCACGTCGTACAGCTTCGTGAGCAGCTCGTCCTTGGGCATGCCGGAATACGTGGGCGCGCTGCGTTCCGCCATCACGGTGCCAACGGTGTTGATCAGCACCCCTCTCATGTACGACACGCTCATGACCAGCACGACGTTCAGCCCCACGTCGGGATTGAGCTCCAAGTAGGTCGAGCGCCGCCCTCCGGTGGAGAGGTCGCGATCGGTCTCGGTGATCATCCCCATCTCGATGAGCAGCTTGATGTACTTGACGATCGAGGAGGGACTGAGCTTGAGCAGGGCAGCCAGACGGTTGCGGGTGATGCGCTTGTAGTTCAGGATGAGCTTCAGGATCGCGTTCATCCTGCTCTTCTGTACCGCCGAGAAGTCCGCGAACATGGGCGCGCGCGGCCCCTACCCTTTGAGCGCGCCGGCGGAGATTCCGGCGATGAAATCCCTCTGCATCAGCCACATGATCAGCAGCACCGGAAAGACGACCACGCACCCCATCGCGGCCATAGGACCCCAGATCAGGGCCTTGTCGGTGATAAAGCCGGCGACGAGCACGGTGAGCGGCTTGGAGCGGTTTACCGTCAGGATGACCGCATAGAGGAACTCGTTCCAGCTGAACACAAAGGTGAGCATCCCGGTGGCGATGAGCCCTGACTTGACCATGGGAGTGGTGACGTACAGGTAGCGCTGCGGCAGGGTGCAGCCATCCAGCATGCTCTGCTCTTCCACCTCGAAGGGGGCCTCCTGGTAGAATCCGATCATCAGCAGAATGACCAGCGGCAGGTTGAAGCTGGTGTTCATGATGATCAGGGAAAGCACGTTGTCCATGAGCCGCAGCGAACGGATGATGTAGAACACCGGCACCGCGACCACGATGGCCGGGTACATCTTCTGCACCAGGAACCATCCGGCCATCACGTTCTTGATTCGCTTGGGGAGGGCGCCGTTGATCAGGGAGTAGGAAGCCATGGAGCCGAAAGCGACCGTGAAGACCGTGGCCCCCGCAGCGATGAGCAGCGAGTTCATCAATCCCTTGAGCAGCTGATACTTGGCCACCAGATCGATGAAGTTCTGAAAGGTGATCTTGGTCGGGAACATGACCGGTGGGCTGGAGTAGTACTCCTGTTCGACCTTGAAGGCGTTGGTGATCAGCCAGTAGAAGGGAAACAGGATTGCCAAAAACAGCACGATCAGGATGATGACCCGGGCGGGGAAACCGAGAAAGTTGCTCAGGTACCCGGAGCGTCTGCGTCTGGATGACCTCTCGATCCTCATCCCAACCTCCTGAGCTGAAGGTTTCGCAGGCGGATGAAGCCCCAGGCCACGATCGACATGACGATGACGAACAGGATGGCGGTGGCCGAGGAATACCCGACGTCGAGGAATTTGATCCCCTGCCGGTAGATGTAGGTGGGCAGCATCTCCGTGGCGTTTCCCGGACCGCCCTGGGTCATGACAAAGATGACGTCGAAGATCTTGAAGGCATCGATGAAGCGGATCATGGCCACGATGATGATGACCGGAGAAGCGATCGGAAGCACGACCTTGGTGAACAGCTTCCAGGGTGAGGCCCCGTCCACGCGGGCGGCATCCAGGAAGCTCGTGGGTATCGACTTGATGGAGGACAGCACGAGGACCGCCACAAAGGGAACGAACTGCCAGCAGTCCACGAAGACGATCGTATAGATCGCGATCCGGTAGTCGCCGATCCACGATACGGGGGGTATGCCCACGAAACTCAGCAGGTAATTGACGACCCCGTAGGTGCGGTCCATCATCATCCGCCACAGAGTCCCCGCGGCCACCGGGGCGATGATCATGGGCACCAGCAGGATGGTCGTGAGCAGCCTCGAGAGGCGGTTATCGTCGGACAACAGCATGGCCACGATCACACCGAGGACGATCTCGACGGATACCGACAGCACGGCAAACAGAACGTTGTTGGTCAGGGCTTTGATGAAGATCTCATCCCGAAACATGTTGACGTAGTTCTGCAAGCCCACGAACACGGGCCTGGAAGAAGCGATGGTCAGCTTGTAGCGATGCAGGCTCAGCACCAAGCCGTACCCAAGGGGAATGAAAGCGGCGATCATGAGCACTGCAACTACCGGCAGGAGGAATGTCCAGGACCAGATCTTGTCGACCGTGGTTTGACGCACGTGCCTGGTTACCAGCATGGGACGTTCACGCCTCCTAAGACGGTTAGACCTCTCTTTTCGGGGAGAGGTCTAACCGATGAATCATTTCCGACGGAAGGGCGACACTCTACCGACCGGTGTTCTTGATCCCGGGGGCCGGCGGGTACTCGCTCAGGACCTTGGCCAGGCCGGCTTCCATGAAGCTCACCGCCCTCTCCAGGTCCCACTGTCCGGTCACGTAGTTGGCCACGGCGTCACGGATGGTCGTTTCGGCCATCGTGCCCGCGGGAATGCGCCACCAGATCACGGCTCCCTGGTCGGAGGCCTTCTTGTGCGGATACAGCTTCGAGTTCTTGATCTCCGGCATCTCCCACACCGAGGCCCGGGAAGGCAGGATCGCGTAGTCCACGTAGTTCTTGAGCTGCTTCTCGGCGGAGGTGTAGAACTTGATCCACTCCCAGGCGGCGTCCTTGTTCTTGGATGCCTTCGGAATTCCGATGTCCCAGGAGGACAGAACCGTCACTCCGTTCTTGGCGTAGGGAATCGGCGCGATGGCCCATTTGTTCACGACCTTGGACTTCTCGGGATCGTCGCCGTTCGGGGCTATGCCCAGGGTAGGCCAGGAAAAGGCAATCCCCGCGTTGCCGTTCAGGAAGGCGGCGTCCGATTCGGCCAGGTTCCAGGCCGGAGCGGCGGGATCGGCGAATTCGAACCAACGCTTGGTGACCCTCAACGCCTCGCGCGTCTCCGGAGAATCGATGGTCAGGTTCCAGTCCTCGTCGGCCCAGCGGCCATCCAGGGACCAGTGGACCATCATCCATAGCCCGCTCAGCTGCTCTTTCACCCCCGGGATGGCGATAGCGTAGAGCCCGGGAGGATTGTGTATCTCCTCGCACACTTCGAAGAACTCGTCCCACGTCTGGGGGAACTCCTTGATCAGGTCGGTCCGGTAGGCCAGGGTCTGCGGGGTGTTGGAGAAGGGAAAGCCCATGATCTTGCCGGCCCACTTGCCCGACTGCTCCCAGAGGCCGGCAAGGAAGTCGGAGGTGTCGAAGTTGTCCCTCTCGATGTACGGTTCCAGGTCCTCCATGAACGGCTCGAACTCGCCGTCCCACTGGCACGCCGGAGTCACCACGTCGTAAGTGCTGTCCCCGGTGGACAGGGCAAGTCCCATCTTCTCGTACAACGTGATGTACGGGAAGTCCACGATCTCGACCTCACAACCGGTCTTCTCCGTGAACTCCGCCGCGTACTCCTTGGCAGCGTCCGCATAGGTGGCCGAGAAGTACAGGCAGGTGATCTTCTGGCCGGAGAAGGGCTTGCCTTCCGCGGCCGGTGCCGACTCCTTGCCCCCTCCCGCAAACACCACGGCAATCGAGGCGAGCATCAGCAACGCCACGCAGACTATCAGTCTCCTCTTCATCGTCTACAACTCCTTTCGCTTGGTTGGCTTCTTCGAACTCGAACCTCGCTCCGAGCTACGCAACGGTTCGCCTGCCCGGACTGGCGCGGATGTGCCTGACCATCTCCTCCTCCCCCGTCTGACACCTGGACGTGTATCTATGGATCTCCAGACATAGATCCTCATTTTACGGGGTGACACTTCTGCCGTCAAGACTTTTTTTACTTGTCGAACTATTTCCCTCTATTTTCGTCTCGTTCATTGACAGAATGATTGAATGCTCGTAGAATCGAGAACTGTTATGCATGTACTGCGGATTCTTCTCGAAATCTGAGGCTGCCGATGCAGTCGGGCAAGGATACAGTCCGCCTCGCGCTGAACAAGAGGCAGACCGAACGCCTTCCGTGCTTTCCCCTCATCGATATCGCGTTTGCCTCCGCGTACGTACGCGAACCCATGCGGGAGGTTCAGCTGGATCCCCGCCTCCATGCCCGGGCACTCAGCGCCTGCGCCGCAGAGCTTCCCGTGGACGGAATCTACATCAACCTGTGCCTCGGGCGCGATCAGCCCTGCAGGCTCTCGGAGGGAACGTACCAGCTGGACGATGCCCTGACCCTGGCGATACCGGAAAACGATGTCCTGTCGAGCGCCGGGACGGAGATCACCTCTCTCGACGACCCGCGTTTCGGCACTGCAGAGCTCTATCACCCCGGCATGCTCGAAACCTTTCGGCTCATATCCCCCCGGATCAGGGAAACCGCCGCGGTGGTCGTCGGGGTTACGGGGACATTCTCGCAGGTGGCCTTTCTCTACGGGGTGGCTGAGACCATGATCGCGATCCTGGACCGGCCGGAGGAAGTCGAGCGGGCCCTCGACCGGCGTCATTCGGTCGCGATTCGTCAGGTCCGCGAGCTGGCCGCCGCGGGAGCCGAGTTCATCTGGATCGGAGAGGGACTGGGCTCCGGGAGTCTGATCAGCCCCGCGCAGTATCGACGCTTCGTCCTGCCGTACGAACAGTCACTGGCGGAGGAGATCGCCAGGAGCGGCGCTTCCTCGATTCTCCACATCTGCGGCAACGTCACCGCTGCTCTACCGGACATCGCCGCGAGCGGAGTCGACGGTTTCGACCTCGACTATCCGGTCGACTTGAGCACGGCACTGGATACCCTTCTGCCGGCCATGGCAGTCAAGGGAAACATCGACCCCGGGCTCTTTCTCCCGGGGGCAGAGGCAAGGCTGCAAGCCGCCTGCCGGCAGGCCATCGACACCGCGTACGGCAGGAAAGGCTTCATCCTCTCCACGGGCTGCCTGGTGCCGCGGGATTCGAGCCTGCGGGGGTTTGAGATCGTGGCGGATTGCTGCCGAGAACCCTACCGATCACGGAGGAACGCGGAATGAAGAGGAAACGGATCGAGACCCTCAGCAAGTACTTCTACGACGAGCTGGTCGGCAACACCCTCCCCTTCTGGATCGATCATGCCACCGACCGTGAGTTCGGCGGCTTCACCACCTTTCTCGATCGCAAGGGAGCCCTCCTGTGCCCGGACAAACCGATGTGGGTCATGGGCCGGATCACCTGGCTGCTGGCACGGCTCTACAACGAGCTGGAGAAGCGAGAGCAATGGCTGGAGCTGGCGCGCCACGGCATCGACTTCATTCGCAGGTACGGTTTCGACAGGGACGGACGGATGTTCTTCCTGGTGACCCGGGAGGGCCGACCCCTTCGCAAACGCCGCTACCTCTTCACCGAGACCTTTGCGGTCATTGCACTGGCCGAATACGCCCGGGCCTCCGGGGACCGAGAGTCTCTCGAACTGGCCAAAAAGACCATGAACCTGATCGAGGATCTGTACGCCCGTGAACCCGGAACCCCGGGGGCCCTGGAGCCCAAGATCATTCCCGCGACCCGCAGCTTCCGAGGCCACTCCATGGCGATGATCCAGATCAACACCCTCCAGGTGCTGCGGGCCGCCGATCCCGGCGGAGACTACGACCTCCTGATCGACCGGGCGATCGACGAGGTCTTCCGCTATTTCGTCAAGCCGGATCTCAAACTCCTCCTGGAAACCGTGGGCCCCGCCGGGGAGTACCTGAAGGAGCTCCCCGAAGGACGCTGCGTCAACCCGGGGCACGCGATCGAAACCGCCTGGTTCATCATGGAGGAGGGACGGCATCGACGAGACATGTCCTACGCCCAGAAGGCCCTGCCGATTCTCGACTGGTCGCTGGAGTTGGGCTGGGACAAGAAGTATGGCGGGATTCTCTACTTCGTGGACAGCGAAGGCAGGCAGCCCGTGCAACTGGAGTGGGACATGAAGCTCTGGTGGCCCCACAACGAGGCGATCTACGCAACCCTCCTGGCCCATGCCCTGACCGGGGAGCCGAGATACCTGGCGTGGTTCGAGAGGATCCTGAGCTGGTCCCTCAAGCACTTTCCGGACAGGCAGTACGGGGAGTGGATCGGTTACCTGCATCGTGACGGGAGCCCGGCCCAGGACGTCAAGGGGAACCTATTCAAGGGCCCCTTCCACCTGCCCCGGCAGCAGCTGTTCTGTCACCTCCTGCTCGAGCAGATGCTCGCCGGAGCTCTTCCCGCAGGCATCTCCGGCTGAGCGGACTACGATGAAAGTTCTGACGCTGCAGGGCAGCCCGAGACGCCAAGGGAACACCGCCACCCTGCTGGCCGCCTTTCTGGAAGGACTGCGGGAGGGCGGGGTCGGAGACATCCAGGAGATCCACCTCGACGAGGTGACGATCCAACCCTGCCGCAACTGCGACACCTGCCGCCAGCCAAAGGGTCCCTACTGCGTGATCGAGGACGACATGCAGGGCCTGTTCACGCCGTTCATCGAAGCCGATCTGGTCGTGATGGCTTCCCCCATCTACTGGTGGAGCGTGACCGCACAGCTCAAGCTGTTCATCGACCGGCTGTACGGCCTGGATCCGGAAACCCGCCCCGAGTTCTTCCAAAGCAAGAAGCTGGTGCTGATCCTGACCTACTACAGCGAGGACCCGAACTCAGGCGCCGAGATCACCCTCTCGATGTTCCGGGAAATCGCCGAGTACACCGGCATGCCGATCGCCGGCATCCTGCGCTACTGCTCGGGCACGACCCACGTGCGGGATTCGCACCGGACCCTCGCCGACGCCCGGGATCTGGGCAGGCGCCTCGGCGGAGCTGCCTGAGCCTGCCTCACACCACGTCGGCGAAGCGCGCCCCGATCGTCCCGGCCAGCTGCGCCGGGGCGATCTCGATCTGTGTTCCCCGGCGGCCGGCGCTGACCAGGATCCATTCGAACAGGAGCGCGCTCTCGTCGATCCAGGTGGGGAAGCTCTTTCTCATCCCGACGGGAGAGCAGGCCCCGCGCACGTAGCCGGTGAGCTCCAGGAGCTCGGCCACCTTCACCATCTCGATCTTTCGCGTCCCCGCCGCCAGCGCCGCCTTCTTGAGATCGAGCTCGCACGGCCCCGGCACGCAGTAGACCCGCAGGCCCCCGTCCGCCCCCCGGGTCACCAGGGTCTTGAACACCCGCTCCGGCTCAACCCCCAACGCCGCTGCGGCGCTCAGCGCGTCCAGGTGCTCCTCGTCGACGCGGTAAGAGCGCAGCCGGTGCGGGACGCCGCGGGACTCGAGGGCACGGATGGCATTGGTCTTGGCGCGCGTGGCCATGGCGACACTCCCCGACAGCGCTGCCGCCGTTTGCGAAATTTCTACCCCCGTGGCATCGGAATGCCATAGGGGCCGTCGGCCAGGAAGGCGATGCGGGGCTCGTTTCCCGCCCCGTGCGTCGCGGCGTGCCGGGTGCGGGTCTCCTCGACCACGGCGCGCACCACCTCCTGCACGTTGTCCATCTCGGGGAGGTAGCGCCGGTCCTCCTCGAGATATCGGTTCCCGTCCACTCCGGGAATCACGGAGCACTCTCTCTTGTCCAATTGCGGGCTGTAGTATACCAGTCCCTCGACCCCGACCGACTGCAGTACCGCCGCCCAGGCCTGGACCTCCCACTGCTCCGGAACGAAGGTCCAGTCGCGAGAAAACAGCAGCCGCCGGAAGCGCTCCGGCCCGATCAGGGTGAGCAGGTGCAGCAGGCTGCGGTAGCGCTCGCTCCCCACCGGGTTCGTGTCGGTGTTGGCGGCCACCAGCAGGATCCTGCCGCCGGGAAGCACCGCCCGCTCGGCCGCCAGGGCGGCCTTGACCGCCTGGTAGTGGTTCACGCTTACGGCTCCCCCATGGGTGATCACCAGGTCGTAGCGCCCTTCCAGGGGAATCGAGACGTAGCTCTTGAGGAAATCGAAGGCCGCCAGGTGAGCCTGCTCCAGCTCACCGGCGAACACCCCCGTCGGCCGGTACTCCTTGTCCAGAGTCACGTTGACCATGAAGTCCGCCCCGACCATCCGGGCTGCTTCGAGGGCCATCTCATGGCAGGGATTGCCTGCGAGCTCCAGGTCGCGGGCTGCCGGGCAGTCCATGATCTCGGCGCTGTGGAAGCGGTAGGTGGTGGCCTCGCCCACGAGACCCGGACAGATCGACTTGCGCCCCCCGGAGGCCCCGGCAACGAAATGGCTCTCCACCAGCCCGGTCAGGATGCGCAGGTCCGCTTGGGTGTACCGCCGATCCACCGAAACCTCCATGCCCGATGAAGTGGCGCCGAGGGAAACCAGCGCGGCCGGATCGGCGGCGTCGTGGCTCTCGACTGGAACTCCCACCGCGAACACCCGGGGATCCAGGAGCGCCCTCACCTGCGCCTCGCTGAGCGGAGCGTGGGTCCCGGTGGCCACCAGCACCAGGAGCCGGGAGGCTTCGAACCCGCAGTCCATCAGCCTGCGCAGGATCGGCCACAGGATCCCGCCTTCTCCCCGATAGGGGACCGGCCGGGTGTGGTCCGAAACCACGATCACCGCCCGCGCCGCGGGTTTGGCGCCCAGAGTGCGCCGCGCCAGGCTCTCGAGGCTATCGCAGCCGATCGGCTCCTCCAGGGCCCTCTCCACCGCCGCAGCCGGGTGTGCCAGCGGGGCCACCCGGCCCATCCTCAATACCTCCGCGGTGTCCGGGAGCTCCAGGCGAAGGGGGTCGCGGCCGAACAGGATCTCCACGGTCCTCATGGCCGCCAGTATGACCGAAATCCGGGCGGCCGTCCAACCTCGCGGCACCCTGGGAGCCCCGTCGGTAGACGCCCGCGCCGGGACCGGCGTATCTTCTGCGAGGGAGAAGCCGAAATCGATGCGACTGTTCCACGGGGTTCGACGCCGGCGCCTCGGGAACCGGAACCTCCTGGACGAGGAGTCCTGGAGCTGGCTGCTGGAGCAGCATCCGTTCCTGACGGGCCTCAACCCTGAGGAGCTGGACCGTTTGCGCGCGCTGACGACCCTGTTCCTGCACGACAAGACCTTTGAGGCTGCCGAAGGCTTCGTCCTGGAGGATCACGTGCCCGCGGTGATCTCCATCCAGGCCGCCCTGCCGGTGCTCAACCTCGGCCTGGACGCGTACGCCGGCTGGAAGACCGTGGTCGTGGTCCCAGAAGGCTTCCACCAGGAACACCTGGAGGTGGACCCGGGCGGGATCGTCCGCGAGTGGACGGAGCTGGACCTGGGTGAATCCTGGGACGAGGGTCCCGTGGTGCTTTCCTGGGAGGACGTGGAGGCCTCCGGCTGGGGCGACGGATTCAATGTCGTAGTCCACGAGGCGGCCCACCGCCTGGACCTGACCGATGGGGCCGTCAACGGCAGGCCGGCGCTGCACCGGGAGATGGACCCGCAGGAATGGCACGACGTGTTCACCGCCGCCTACCGGGACCTGGAACAGCGGGTGCGGCGCAGGAGAAGGACTGCGGTCGATTCGTACGCCCTGGAAAACCCCGGAGAGTTCTTCGCCGTGGTGAGCGAGCTGTTCTTCGAGCTGCCGCGGACCCTCGAGCGGGAATACCGCGAGGTCTACCGGCTGCTCGCAGCCTACTACCGGCAAGACCCCGCCCGCAGGGCGCAAGACCCCGCCCGCAGGCGGCAGGCCTCAAGCCGCAGGGACGGCTCCTTGTCCGCAGGTGGCCAGTAGCGCTACCCTGGGAGAGCGATCCAACCAGGAACCATCGGGGGGTTTCCATGACCGATTCGAGGAGCAATTCGAGCGCCGAGCCCTGGTACGCCCGCTCAGTGGAGGATTCCCTCTCCGCCCTGGGCAGCGACCCCGCCCTTGGACTCTCCGAGGAGAAAGCGGCCCGCCGCCTGCAGACCGGCGGCCCCAACGAGCTGGTCGAGCGGGGAGGAAAGGGACCGCTGAAGATCCTGGCTCGTCAGTTCCTGTCCCTCATGGTAGCCCTCCTGGTCGGCGCCGCCCTGGTCTCGGGGGTCGTGCTCGGAGAGTGGGAGGACGCCCTGGTCATCCTCGTGATCGTGGTGCTCAACGCCGTGCTGGGCTTCTGGCAGGAGTACCGGGCGGAAAGGGCCCTGGAGGCCCTGAAGGCCATGTCGCGTCCCCTGGCCAAGGTCAGGCGGGGGGGGCAGGTCCGGGAGATACCCGGCCGGGAGCTCGTGCCGGGGGACGTGGTGCTCCTGGAGGCCGGGAGCCTGATCCCGGCCGACGCGCGCCTGTTGGAGTCGGCAAACTTGAAGGCCCAGGAGGCTGCGCTGACCGGCGAAGCCGAGGCGGTGGAGAAGCACGCGGCAGCGCTGGCCCAAGAGGAGCTCCCCCTGGGAGACCGGCGCAACATGGTGTACATGGGCACGGTGGTGACCTACGGCCGGGGCACCGCCGTGGTCACGGCCACCGGCATGCGCACGGAGCTGGGCCGAATCGCCGGGCTCCTGGAGGAGACCCCGGAGGAGAGGACGGTCCTGCAGCGCAAGCTGGCCCAGCTCACGGTCTTCCTGGTCTTCGCAGCCCTCGCGCTGATCGCCCTGGTCGGTCTGGAAGGCTGGCTTCTGCGCGGTCTGGGGCTGAAGGAGCTCTTCATGACCGCGGTCAGCATGGCGGTGGCCGCCATCCCCGAGGGTCTGCCCGCCGTGGTCACGATCGCCCTGGCCCTGGGTGCGCAGCGGATGCTCAAGCGCAGGGCCCTGATCCGCCGCCTTTCGGCCGTGGAGACCCTGGGCTCCGTCACAGTCATCTGCACGGACAAGACGGGGACCCTGACCCAGAACCGCATGACCGCCACGCTCCTGGAGCTTCCGGACCGACGCCTCGAGCTCCCACGTGGTGAGACTCCCGCCGAAATCCCCGCGGACGACGCGGGGGCCTGGCTGCTCCTCGCCGGCGGCGCCCTCTGCAGCGATGCGGTTCTCCGCTCCGAATCCGAAGCCGAACCTGCTGAAGCTTCGGGTTCAGAACCGGTCTCGAGCGCCGGGGACCGCTTCCAGACCCTGGGGGATCCCACCGAGGGCGCCCTGGTGGCGGCCGCGGCCCGGGTCGGGTTGGAGAAACAGCTGCTCGAACAGCGCTATCCCCGCGTCGGGGAGCTGCCCTTCGATTCCGAGCGCAAGCGTATGACCACCGTGCATGCCCTGGATGCGGAAGCCGCCGCGGGGGCGAGCGGCCCCATCGCAGGCGACCCTCCGGGCGGTGGGCTGGCGGCCCTCCCGGAAGCAGTGCGCAGCTGGGTCTCGCGGGAGGAGGCCCGGCACTTGGCCTTCACCAAGGGGGCGGTGGACAGCCTGCTGGAGGTCTCGAGCTTCGTGTGGACCGATCAGGGGCCGCAAGAGCTCGGCCCGGACCGCCGGCAAGCCATCCTGGAGGCCAACGATCGTCTGGCCGGGCAAGGCATTCGGGTGCTGGGCGTGGCCGTTCGCACGCTCGACCGCCGGGGGTCGACGGAACGACCGTCGGACCGAGGCTCCCTGGGCGAGCTTGCCGTGGAGGAGCTGGAGCGCGGGCTCGTGTTCGTGGGCATGACGGGCATGCTCGACCCGCTGCGCCCGGAGGTCAAAGTGGCGGTGGAAACCTGCCGGCGCGCGGGGATCCGCCCGGTCATGATCACCGGAGACCACCCCCTGATCGCCCGCTCGATCGCCAAGGAGCTGGGGATCAGCGGCGCAGACCAGGCCATGACCGGCGCCGAGCTGGCCCGCCTGCCCGCCGAGGAGATCTCGGCCAGGGTCCAGGAAGTCTCGGTGTATGCCCGGGTGGCCCCGGAGCACAAGCTCAAGATCGTGGATGCCCTGCAGGAGCACGGCGAGATCGTGGCCATGACCGGCGATGGGGTCAACGACGCCCCGGCGCTCAAGACCGCCGACATCGGCGTGGCTATGGGCATCACCGGCACCGACGTCTCCAAGGAAGCCTCGGACATGGTGCTGCAGGACGACAACTTTGCCACCATCCTGGCGGCGGTGGAGGAGGGCAGGATCATCTTCGACAACATCCTGCGCTTCGTCCGGTACATCATCTCGGCCAACTGCGCCGAGATCCTGGTCATGATCGTCGCGCCCCTGCTCGGGATGCCCCTCCCGCTGTACCCGGTGCAGATCCTGTGGATGAACCTGGTCACCGACGGCCTTCCGGCCCTGGCCCTCGGCGTGGAGCCCGGGGAACCGGACGTCATGTCGCGCCGCCCCCGCAGCCCCAAGGCCCCGATCCTGACCCGGAGCATGGGCCTGCACATCCTGTGGGTCGGCCTGCTCATGGCGGTGCTGGCCCTGGCGGCGGGCGTGGTCCCCTATCGCTTCGCGGAGCGCCTGCCGGAATGGCGGACCATGCTGTTCACCACCCTGGTGTTTTGCCAGCTGACCCTGGCGCTCGTGGAACGCTCCAACCTGCAGTCGCTGTTTCGCCTGGGCCTGCTGTCCAACCGGGCCATGCTGTGGGCGGTCGGAGGGACCTTCGGGCTGCAGCTCGCGGTGATCTACGTGCCCTTCCTTCAGGGCTTCTTCAAGACGATGCCGCTGCGCGCCAGCCAACTCGGGATCTGCGCCCTGCTGAGCCTGGCCATGATCGCGGCCCTGGAGGGCTCCAAGGCGATCGCCAGGGGCAGGCTCCGCAAGACCCGCCAGAACCCAGGCGCCTGAGCGCCGTAGGGTATTGGCGTTTGTCGCGGGATCTTGGTATATTCCTATATATTCCGAGCTATATAGAGGAGATCTTTCTTCATGCCCCGTATCACCATCGACTCTGGAATTTGCGGCTTCAGCACGACGATCACCACGACCTCCGAGGACCGGCAGCACGTGAGGATTGCCTACGAAACCGAGTGCCCGCACGCCGCCAGAGCGCGGGAAGCGCTCACGGAAGTCGACGCCTTCCAGGAAGTGTTCCGCAAGCCCCACGAGACCAAGGTCTACCAGACTCTCTCGCCTCACCTGCCGCATGCGGCCTGCCCGCTGAGCGCAGGGTTCCTGAAGGCCATCGAGGTGGCCGCGGGGCTTGCCCTCCCCAAGGACGTGTCCATAAAGATCGAGGCTTGAGCCGCCCCTCTGCGCTCCCGTCTCGCCTCTTGCTCTTGCCGCCACGGAAGTCTCCGTGCCATGATGTTGCCATGAGGCACCCCAACAACGTGGTTCGATTTCCTCTTCTGCTGGCGGCGCTGTTTCTGGCGGGGAGCCTCGGGCTTTCGGCAGTGACCATCAAAATCGCCACCCTGGCCCCGGCCGGCAGTCCCTGGGTGGATTCCCTGCGCCGCCTGGCGGGAGACCTGGAACGGTCCTCCGACGGCACCGTGAGCTTCAAGATCTACGCGGGGGGCGCCGCGGGGGAAGAGGCGGACATGATCCGCAAGATGCGCATCGGACAGCTCCAGGGGGCCGCCCTCACCCAGCTCGGCCTCTCGCTGCTGGAGCCGGGCCTCCTGGCCCTCAGCACCCCCTTCCTGATCCAGGACGAAGAGGAGCTGGACCGCGTGATGGCGCGCCTGCGCCCGGAGTACTCCCGCCGGCTGGAGGAGCAGGGATTTCAGCTGCTGTCGTTCCTCAAGGCCGGGTGGGTGCATTTCTTCGGCCGGCAGGCAGTGGGGACCCCCGGGGAGCTCCGGGGCCAGCGACTTGGCCTGCCGGACGGGGACGCCGACTTCGTCGAGATCTGGCGGAGCATGGGTTTTAGCGCCTTCTCTCTCCCCATGGGGGACCTGCTCGTTGGACTGCAATCGGGCATGGTGGACGCCTACTACTCCCCCCCGGCGGTGGCGGCAAGCTTCCAGTGGTTCGCCCTGACCCCGCACATGTCCGAGATGCGGATCGCACCAGTGGTCGGGGGCATCCTTCTCACGGCGAGGGCCTTCCAGAAGATCCCCGAAGAACTGCGGCCCCTGGTGCGGGAGCGTTTTCTCCAGCTCGATCGGGAGATCAACCGCGGCATGACCGCCCTGGAGCAGGATGCCCTGACGGCCATGCTGCGGCGCGGTCTGATCGTGGACCCGGTAGCCCCGCAAGCCAGACGGGAGTGGGAGGAGCTCGGGCAACGGGGAGCGCAAGTCGTGATCGGGCGAGTGTTTACCCGCACGGACTACGAACTGGTGGCCTCCGCCGTGCGGGAGCGAAGCACCCAGCCATGATCGCGGGCCTGCTGGTTGCCGTAGTCCCACTGCTCGCCCTGTATCTCCTGCTGAGGGTGAACCGCCTGCGCTATCGCGAAGAGGGTACCCTCGACCTGCGGGTCGCAGTCATGCTCGGACTCGCGCAGAGGGGCAAACGCTCTCACGCCTTGGATGCTGCCGGACTTCGCCCCGTGGAGGAGCAGCGCGCGGAGTTGGAGGCCCTGACCAGGCGTTTTGCCAACGGGGGTCCCAGGATGGCGATGGAGAGGGACCTCGAGGTTCCAGGACCTGCCGGTCCCGTCCCGGTCCGTCACTACCGCCCCGCCCCGGAGCCGCAAGGAAGCCCGATATTGGTGTACCTGCACGGCGGGGCGTTCGCTCTGGGCAGCATCGATACCCATGCCAATGTCTGCCGTGCTCTGGCTGCGGCGGCGGGCTGTAACATCCTATCGGTAGGATACCGTCTGGCCCCCGAGCATCCGTACCCTGCGGGCCTGGAGGACGCCTACGCCGTGCTGTGCTGGGCCGCCTCCGGGGGCGACGCCCCGCTCGCGGGCGGACCCGTCGGCGATCCGGAGCGCCTGGCGGTCTCAGGGGACAGCGCAGGCGGCACCCTCGCCGCGGCGCTCTGCCTGATGGCGCGGGACCGCGACGGCCCCCGGATCGCGCACCAGGCCCTGGTGTACCCTGCTACCGATGCTACCACCGTCGAGCGCGAGAGCTACCGGCTGTACGGCCGCGGCTACATGCTCGATACCGAGCAGATCCTCTGGGCCACGGAGCAGTACCTCCCCGATCCGCAGGACCGCTTCCTGCCCTACGCCTCTCCCCTGCTGGCCCCCAGCCATGCCAACCTGCCGCCGGCCACGATCGTGGCCGCCGAGTTCGACGTGCTGCGGGACGAAGGCCAGGCGTATGCGGAAGCCCTGCAGCGCGCCGGCGTGCCGGTGCGCTACGAGTGCGTTCCCGGCGTGGTCCATTCCTTTTTCTCCGTGCAGCGTTTCCTGCCTCAGGCGCGACGCGCCGTGCAGTGGATCGCCGAGGACCTCCGGCGCTCCTGGGGCGGCTGAGGCTCACAAAGCCGCGAGTCGCCTCGTCTGCGTCTGCATGACGTCTGCGTCACTCAGCTTGACTTCCCGCAGGCACGGTCTCATACTGAAATCCGCGCCGCCCCGAGGAGCCGCCGGCGCCTCGCTGGGATCTCCTGAGCACGGGGCCACGCCAGGGCGGGCGAAGAAAGGACGGGCCATGGCGGCAGAGGTACAGTGGTTCTTTCCGCGCGAGCTCTCTGAAGTGCCTTCGCTCCTGGCACAGGAGGGCGTCGTCCCGCACGGAGGGGGCACGGGACTGCTCCTTGGCGGCATGAGCCAGGTCCGGGGCCTCGTGGATCTGAGCCGCCTGGGGCTGGGCGATATCCGGAAGGATGGGGCCAGCGCGTGTATCGGTGCTGCTGCCAGCTACGCCGCGGCGGCCGCGGCCGCGGCAGCCTGGGAACCCCGCCACGTGCTGGCCCGGTCCCTCAGCGCGGCAGCCAACACGCCGCTTCGAAACCGCATCACCGTCGGCGGCAGCATCGCCTTGTTTCCCTACTGGTCCGACCTGGTGGGACCCCTGCTCGCCCTGGAGGCCGAGGTGCACCTGGTGGGAAGCCACGAGGGCTGGCTGCCGCTACCGGAGTACCTGGCAAGGAGGGAGCCGCGGCGCGGGTCGTTGATCACCGAGGTCCGCTGGGAGGAGCAGGGATGGGTCGGCGAGTACCGCAGATGGACCCGGACCCGCACTGACCGGCCGGCTTTCAGCCTCGTCGCCGTGGGCAGGCGGTCGCGCAAGCGGTCCAGCGAACTGCGGGTCGTGTTGGTGGGATGCTCCGGGCGACACCGGCGGCTCACCGAGGTCGAAGAGGCTGTGGCCGCCGGGGAGGAGCCGGCAGCCGCGGCAGCCAGGGCTCAGATCGAGATCCCCGCCCGCATGGGTTTCAGCGGCACATACCTGTCGCACTGCGCCCGGGTCGAGCTCGAGCGGGCCCTGAGCGCTCTGAGGGCAAACGGCTCCGGGGCCGAGGACGGAACGTAGGCGAGGTAGGCATGGAAGCAAGGATTCGAATCAACGGGGAGGA
>JAFGFV010000272.1 GCA_016930895.1 Spirochaetales bacterium
CGGCAGCAGCCGGTTCAGGAGGCCGGCCACCGCGGGTTCGCCCACCCAGCCGAGTCCCAGGCTGGTCATGGTGATCCCGAGCTGCACAGCGGACAGGTAGCCGTCGATCCGCTCCACCGCGAACTGCACCAGGCGGGCGGTTTTCGTGCCCGTCCGGACCATCTGCACCAGGCGGCTGGAGCGCAGCCGGACCAGGGAGTACTCGGCGAGGGCGAGAAAGGCGTTGATCGCGATGAGCAGGGCCGCGGCCAGGAGGCGGAAGGCATCAGACATGGTGGCTTCAGGATACCATGCACGGTGCGGCGGTTCAAAGGACGTCCAGGTACAGGCTGCCGTCCTCCCCGAGGGTGATGCGGCTGCCGAACGGACGGCTGTGCCTGTCCAGGGTGTCCCGGAGCCAGCGTGCGTCGGCTTGCGATGCCCGCTGGAGGCGGAAGCGCCTCCTCTGCAGCGGGACCATGCGCAGCTCGACCAGCCGCCCCGTGACAGGATCGATCCGGGGCAGGTACATGAGCGCCAAATCGTCCCGGTAGCGCTCGTAGCCCCGGATGCCCTCGTAGTCGTTGACGAAGTCCCCGCAGCCGTAGAGAACTAGCCTGCCCTGGTACATCTCGATGGGACGCGGGTGGTGCGACGAGTGACCGTGCACCACGTCGACTCCGGCCTGGTCGATGAGGCGGTGGGCGAACTCGCGGTGGAGCTCCGGTACCTGGTAGCCCCAATTGCCGCCCCAGTGGATCGAGACGACGAGGATGTCCCCCGGTCGCTCCAACTTGCGGAACTGCTTCGCGAGCTCCCGCACCGTGGCCTCCGACAAGTCGCGGATCAGGGCGACCCCGGCTGTATCCGGGCCTGCAGCCCACTCATGCGGAACCCCGCTCGTGGTGCTGCACAGGGAAACCACGATGACCCTTCCTTTGCCCGGCACCGGGATCACGGCGGGAGCCTGGGCCTGCGCCAGGTTCCTGCCGGCTCCGGCGATGCGGATGCCCCACCTGGCGAGGGTAGCCAGGGTCTCGACGAGCCCGGCGCGGCCCCAGTCGAGGGTGTGATTGTTGGCCAGGCAGCATGCGTCGATGGCGGCGGCAGTCAGAGAGGGACCGTTCTGCGGATGCATCCGGTAGTGGATGCCCTTGCCGGGCCAGAAATCGCTGCTCGTGGTGATGCTGGTCTCCAGGTTGATGATGCGCGCGTCCGGCCTGGTCCGCTCGAGCTCCTCGAGGGCATCGCCCCAGATGTAGGAAAACGCGGCAGGGTGCGGGATTGATCCGTTGGCCTGCTCGGCAATCGCCACGTAGTCCCGTGCGTCCCTGACGTAGGACTCGTGGAGCCCGGGGTTCCCCGGGTGGGGCAGGATTTGGTCGATCCCCCGCCCGGTCATGACGTCGCCGCAGAGGAACAGGGACCACAAGAGCCTTCGGGTTTCCTTTCTCGGCCTGGCGAGCACGTCGGCGCCCTGTATCGATCCTACCTAATGGCCGGGGCCCTGTAAATGCCGGCGCCGGTTGACCGATCCCTGGCGCCCTCGCTATGATCTCGCCGTGAAGCGGGATCTGCGCGCCATCGTTTTCGACCTCGACGGGGTCCTGGCCGACTCCGAGGGTCTGCACGTCCGCTCCTGGCAGCAGCTCTTCGAGGGGCGGGGCCTGTGCTTCGACCCGCACTGGGCCGTGGAGTGGGTGGGGATCCCGGACGTGGAGATCGCCGCCCGGGTCTGCGCGGAGTTTTCGATGGAAGACGGTGCCGCCGCGCTGGTCGCGGAGAAGCGGGAGCGTTTCCGGAGCCTCGTCGTGGACGGGCTGCGGTCCTTCGAGGGCGTGGCCGCGGAGCTGAGCCTGTGCGCCGCGGGCTCCGTGCCCATGGCCGTCGGTACCGCGAGCGCCCGGGTGGAGGCGGCCCTGATGCTCCAGGTCATGGGGTTCGAGGGCTTCTTTCCCGTGGTGGTGGCCGGGGACCAGGTGCCCCGGGTCAAGCCGGCCCCCGATATCTACCTGGAAGCGGCGAGGCTCCTCGGGAGGGAGCCGCGGGAGTGCGTGGCTCTGGAAGACTCGCCGGGAGGGATCACCGCCGCCAGGGCCGCCGGGATGCGGGTGCATGCCGTCTCGACCTCGTTCCCGCAGGACAGGCTCAGGGAGGCGGAGCAGGTGCACGGCGCACCGGCAACGGCAATCCGCAGGCTCCGCTCGCTCGTGAGCAAAGGCGGTTGAGACAGGAGCTGCCGCGGCGAATGCCGTGACCGATCAGGCATCCGCTGAGCGCATCCGCTGGGCGGCTGCGCAGCGAGCCCAGGGTGCTGTTCCCCCTCGGGTCCCAGCTCAGGCGGTTTGACAGGGCCCCGCGGAGAAGGTGATAATGGGACCCACGGCGCCATGAGCATACCACGAAGCCTGTTTACGGCTGTTGTCGTCGCCTTGCTTCTCGCCTGCCTTTCCTGCTCGACCCTTCCGCGCTCCCGCAGGGCCGAGGCGGGGCGGTCCGGCCTCGAAGGCCCTCCGGTTCCGGGGCTGGAGTGCCGGGACGCCTCGGGCCTGCGCTTCTACTTCACCGGCGATACCTTCCTGGAGCGGGCCGAGGAGCTGATCCGGGACGCTCGGGACTACATCCTGATCAACGTGTTCGTGATCGTCGACGACGTCATGGGCAAGCACGTGATCGACCTGCTGCGGGAACGCATGGAAGATGGCGTGCGGGTCTATGTGATGGCCGACTCCTGCTCCGGGTGGGTCTCCGGGTTCGTCGAAGGCCGGACTGCCGTTCCGTATCTCGTTCAGCAGGGCATCCCCGTTGCCGAGTTCAACCCGATCCGGGCCAACCGTTTCGCCCGGCTGCCCGGGTTCCTCTACCGGGATCACCAGAAATGCTGGATCGTGGACGGAGAGACGATCGCCCTGGGGGGACAGAACATCTGGTCACCCTCTCTGGATCCGCCCGAGGAGTCCGGGACCACCGACTCGATGGTGGAGTTCCGCTCGGCTACCGCCGCTCGGCAGCTCGTCGCCGGCTTCGTGGAGGCCTGGAACGCGTATTCCATGGACAAGCTGCGGGTGGGGGAGTTTGCCGTTCCCCCACCCGCTCCGGGCGCCGGGAGCGGCGAGCGGCTCTGGCTCGTGCAGCAGCACCGCTTCGGCGAGCCGGTCATGGGCGCGATGTTCAGCCGCCTGCTGGACCTTGCCGAGCGGGAGGTCTGGCTGATCCAGGGCTACACCATGCCCGACCACTCGGTGCTGCGGAAGATCCGGGAGCTCACCGGCAGGGGTGTGGGGGTGAACATCCTGTTCTCTTCCGCCTACCACGAGATGGACAAGTTCTACTACGCCACCGGATATCGGATGCTCGACCTGATCGAGGCGGGGGCGGTGGTGTGGGAATACGGTCACCCCAAGTCCCACCTGCACTACAAGGGGGTGATCGTCGACGAGCGCTGGTTCGGCATAGGCTCGGCGAACTTCAACTACCGGTCCTGCCACCTGGCCCAGGAGATCAACATCGTGTTCGAGGGCAGGGAACCGGGCGCCCCGATGCTGGAGAACCTCGAGGCGCTCAGGCAGATGTCCTCCCGCGTCACGAAACAAGAAGCCTCCGGGCGCCGGGGCGTCCGCTTCTTCCTCTATTTCCTTCTTCTGATCTACGGAGGATGATGACCATGCGCCGTGCCGTGCCCGCCCTGCGGATCCTCACCGTCCTGATCGTCTCGGCCGTTCCGGCTGCCGCGCTGGGCCCCGAGAAGCCCTGGTTCGGCGGGGTGTACAGCGGCTTCAGCGGCTTCTCCAGTCAGACCGGCCTGCCCGCGGCCGAGTACCTGTCCGTGGGCCTGTTTGCCGAGCCCTTGGCCGTCCCGGTGCTCAATCCTGCGCTCGGGGTCGGGGTGCTGCTGCCCTTCTCGCCGTGCACCGAGGGTGCCCTGCGGCTGCAGTTCATCCTGGACCTGACCCTGGCCGACGTGCCGGTCAGTTTTCTCCAGAAGCGTTTCTACCTCGCGAGCCGCTGGAGCCCCGGGCTGAGCGCGGAGTGCCTGGTTCCCTTCGATTTCGCCAC
>JAFGFV010000273.1 GCA_016930895.1 Spirochaetales bacterium
GATCCTGATCTAACGGGTCGCACGGGTCTTTGACAAACACGGCCGGCGGGGAGTTTCCTCGTCGGCCATATCCCCCTCACTTTTCTTGCTTTCGCTTCTGGTGGGCAGCCAGCCAGTCGTTATACATCCGATACATCGGCTTCTTTCGCGCATTCTCCTGGGCAATAGACTTCGGCTTTCTCGCTGAAGTTCCTATCGCCTCTTCTTCGATTGTGTAGAGGAATTCGATAATCCTGAGGTCAAGATCAGGGAAGGTTGTCCTGAACTTCCGAGGGACGAGATTATTGTCCCGCAGGAAGGCAAGTTGCTGGAACAGAGTCGACACCACCCGGCGTTCTCCATGGACATCATCGCCCTGATCGAAGTGGCCACAATACTTCTTTCGGAGTGCGTCCTTGTCCCACTTGGCTTCCTTCTCTACGAGTGTCCAGATTCGTTGTAGCGCCCTGAGCATTTCCGGTGAACTGTAAGACTTGAGCATCTCCCAATACAACTCATAGCGCGTTGCCTTGACCCTCTGTGCCAGCGCGAAGCCAGCGAGAATCGCCGCCCCTACAGAGATCGATATCGGGACCAAATCCTTCCAGTTGTCTCGGAACCAGTCAAATACTACCTCGAAGCGCTCCATCCCTCCATTGTAGTGTACGAACGGCTTGCCCGCCAGCGAACGTTCCAGGTCACCTTCCGGCCTTCAACTATTGACAATATTTGGACGAAACCATAGAATCTTTCGCATGCTATAAGGGATTTGGTGAGCTAAATAGCGTAAGTCCCTGTATAGTAAGGAAATATTTTGCCTCTGTAGCTCAGCTGGTAGAGCACCTCCATGGTAAGGAGGGGGTCACCGGTTCAAATCCGGTCGGAGGCTGTGGACTATTTCGATAGCATCTCACAATTTATTTTCGCGCCGGGGTCTGGTGTCGACCGTTGACACTATAGCGTTATCTTACTATATTATTGACCCAACGCGGGAAGGGACCCTACGGATGGCAAAGGCAAAGGGCAAGACGGTGGAGTTGGTGGCTCTGCAGTGCACGGAGTGCAACCGTCGCAACTACACCACTTCCAAGAACAAGCGCAACATTCAGGACAAGCTGGAATTCAACAAGTACTGCAAGTTCGACCGCAGACACACCCTGCACAGGGAGACAAAGATAAAGTAGCGGTACCTGCGTAGGCCAGTAGCTCCAATTGGTAGAGCGCCGGTCTCCAAAACCGGATGTTGCAGGTTCGAGTCCTGCCTGGCCTGCTTGTCTTTTTTTCGGGGAATACCGACCGGAGCGCGTTCGGGCTGCGGTGGAGCGGGTCCGTTCGCGCGGCCGCTGGAGGAAAATGATGAAGAAAATCATACGCTTCTTCAAGGAAAGCTATGGGGAGCTCAAGAAGGTTACCTGGCCCAGCCGGGAAGAGGTCGTGGCCTCCACGAAGGTGGTGCTGGTGTCGGTAGTGCTGATCGCCGTGGCCCTCGGGCTCGTGGATTTTCTCATCTTTCGCGGAATCGACTGGGTCTTCTGAGCTGCAGGGGACGCTCCGACTGCGGCAGGGTGGGGCGTGGGCCCGCCGGGCCTGAAGGGTTTTTGAGCACCAAGGAACAAGAGGGAAGATGGCAAAAGGCTGGTATGTTCTTCATACCTATTCGGGATATGAAAACAAGGTGCAGAAGCACATCCTCAAGCTGATGGAGGATGGGACCATCGGGGAGCACGTCTTCAGCGTCAAGGTCCCTTCCGAAGAAGTCGTGGAGATCCGGGACGGAAAGCGGCGGGTATCCTCCAAGAAATTCCTGCCCGGGTACATCCTCCTGGAGATGGATCTGCCCGACACGAACTGGAAGCAGGTGTGCTCGGCCATCCGCCAGATCCCTGGCGTCACGGGCTTCGTGGGTTCCAACCGCAACCAGAAGCCCCAGGCCATCAGCGCGGAGGAGGCCCGCGAGGTGCTGCAGCGCTCCGGGGAGATCAAGAGCGAGAAGACCCTCAAGCCCAGGCAGATCTTCGCCGTCGGGGAGACAGTGCGGATCACCGACGGGCCCTTCGACACCTTTACCGGCACGATCGAGGAAGTGAACCTCGAAAAGGGCAAGCTGCGGGTCATGGTCGGGATCTTTGGACGGTCTACCCCTGTAGAGCTGGACTTTCTGCAGGTGGAGAAGATATAGACCCTGTTGGGAGGCCCCCACCAGGGGGCCGCTAAGACCACAAAGGGGGACGCTACATGGCGAAAAAGAAGATCGCTGCAGTCATCAAGCTGCAGGTGCCGGCGGGCAAGGCAACCCCTGCGCCGCCGGTGGGTCCCGCCCTGGGACCGCACGGAGTCTCGGCTCCGCAGTTCGTGCAGCAGTTCAACGACCGGACCAAGAGTCTGGAACCCGGGCTGCTGATTCCCGTGGTGATCACGGTCTTCGGGGACAAGAGCTTCACCTTCATCACCAAGACGCCGCCGGCGGCGGTGCTGATCAAGAGGGCCTGCGGGCTGGACAAGGCCTCTTCGGTCCCCAACAAGGACAAGGTGGCTACCTTGAAGCGTGCACAGCTCAAAGCGATTGCCGAGGAGAAGATGCCGGACTTGAACGCCAACGACGTGGAGGCGGCCATGCGCATTATCGCCGGGACGGCCCGGAGCATGGGTGTCACCGTGGAGGAGGCGTGATGAAGCACGGCAAGAAGTATCGGGAAGCCCTGAAGAAGTACGACCCGCAAGCGTTGTACCCGCTGGACCGGGCCGTGGAGTTGGTCAAGGAAACGGCGTTTGCCAAGTTCGACGAGACCGTGGAAATCGCCCTGCGCCTCAACATCAAGCCCAAGCACTCGATCCGGGATACCCTGGTGCTGCCGCACAGCTTCAGGGCCGAGAAAAGGATCCTGGTGTTCGCCAAAGGGGAGAAGGCCGACGAGGCCAGGGGGGCCGGCGCTGCCTTCGTCGGGGACGCGGATCTGATCGAGAAGATCCAGGGAGGGTGGCTCGACTTCGACGTCGCGGTGGCCACCCCGGACATGATGAAGGACGTGGGCAAGCTAGGTCCGGTGCTGGGCAGGCGGGGCCTCATGCCCAACCCCAAGACCAAGACCGTGACCTTCGACCTCAAGCAGGCCATCGACGAGCTCAAGAAGGGGCGAGTGGAGTTCCGCGGCGACAAGACCGGGGTGGTGCACATGCCCATCGGCAAGATCTCGATGGACAGTGCCAAGATCCTGGAGAACGCCACGCTCCTCATCCAGGAGGTGGAACGCAAGCGGCCTTCGGACGTCAAGGGCGAGTTCATCAAGTCCATGGCAGTGGCTTCCACCATGGGGCCCGGAGTCATGGTAGACCACAAGAGCAAGGTGTGGTGAGGAGCCGTAGCATGGGAGAAAAGACGCAGAAGATACAGCAGCGCAAGGTCGACGCGGTCAACGAGATCAAGGAGCTCGTCAAGAGCTCCCACGATGTGATCTTTACCGACTATCGTGGACTGAACGTGGCCCAGATCACCGAGTTGCGCAGGGCGCTGAGGGAGCGGGAAACAGAGTACAGGGTCATCAAGAACAACTACGCGCGGCTGGCCATGGAGCAGATGGAGCTTCCTTTTTCGGCGGAGTTCCTGGTCGACCCCACCGCGCTGGCCCTGGTGCGCGCGGACGTCGGCCCGGTGGCGAAGCTGCTGTTCGATTTCATGAGGGAGACCACGCTCAAGGTCAAGGGAGGCCTGGTCGAGGGCAGGGTGGTCAGCTCCGCGGACGTGGAGGCGATTTCGAAACTCCCGGCCCGGGAAATGCTGTACGCCATCCTGATGGGAACCATGAATGCCCCTCTGACGAACCTGCTGTACGCCATGAACGGGGTCGTCACCAAGCTGGTCAGAACGGTGCAGGCCGTGGCCGAGCAGAAGGCCAAAGCATAAATCGCAGCATTAGTCTTCGAGGGTTGCATGCTACTGCTGCGGGGTCCTGAATCACAAGAGAAACAAGGAGAAGTTAAATGGCAACACTGAAGAAAGAGGAGATCCTCGAAGCGATCGCGGGGATGACGGTGCTGGAGGTATCGGAGCTCGTCAAGGCGATGGAGGACAAGTTCGGGGTCAGCGCAGCGGCCCCGGTGGCAATGGCAGCCGCCCCAGCCGGCGGCGGGGCCGCCGCGGCCGTCGAAGAGGAGCAGACCGAGTTCACCGTCGTCCTCAAGAGCTTCGACGAGGGCAAGAAGATTCCTGTGATCAAGGAAGTGCGGGCGATCACGGGCCTGGGCCTCAAGGAGGCCAAGGAGCTGGTGGAGGCGGGGGGTAAGCCCGTCAAGGAAGCCATCGGCAAGGAAGAGGCTCAGAAGATCAAGGCGCAGCTGGAGGCAGCCGGCGCTACGGTTGAGGTTAGCTGAGATTCTCACGTCTTACGATTGCCACATTCGGAGCTACGGGGGGCGGAGGGGGCGGAATGTCGTGTTTCCGCCTCGTTTCCGCCGTGCCCCGGAACCTGCCGAATCGCAGCCGCCGGGCGGGCGGCTGCCGTCCGTCACCATACCGCCGGAGTCCGGAGGCTGGGCGCGCCCGGACCGGTGGTATGGTGTTTTTTCGCATACGCGCAGCACGCGCATGTGCGACTCGCACGCGTGCGACACGGGGAGAGGGAGCGCACACGGCGGGACGCCGGGGCCGACCGGAGCCGCGGCGTCTTGACCAGGGTAGGGAGGGACAATGGTTCCTGAAACGATAAAGCGAGTTTACTACGGCCAGGGATCCGAGGATGTCATGGAGATGCCGAACTTGATCGACATCCAGCTGGCTTCCTTCGAGCGTTTCCTGCAGAGGGAGCGCCTGGCGGCCGGGAAGCCCCTGCAGCGTCAGGGCCTGGAGGATGTCTTTCAGGCGGTGTTTCCCATCGAGAGCCCCAACGGCGACATGGTGCTCGAGTACGGCGGCTACACCCTCGACGAGTCGGCGGTGGTGCTGGAAGAGCAGGAGTGCAAGTCCAAGGGGCTGTCCTACGCGATCCCGATCAAGGCGAGAATCAACCTGGTGTTCCTGAACACCGGGGAGATACGCCAAAAAGAGATCTACATGGGCGATGTCCCGCTCATGACCCCCCGAGGGACCTTCATCATCAACGGGGCGGAGCGGGTGGTGGTCAGCCAGATCCACCGGTCCCCCGGGGTGATCTTTTCCCACGAGAAGGGCGTCTTCTCCTCGCGGATCATCCCGTACCGCGGCTCCTGGGTGGAGTTCGAGATCGACCAGAAAAAGGAGCTCATCTTCGCCAAGATCGACCGCAAGAAAAAGATCCTGGCCACGGTGTTCCTGCGGGCCCTCGGGTTCGACACCCGCGAGAAGATCATCGACCTGTTCTACAAGACCAAGAAGCTCACTCTGTCGGAGAAACGCGAGGACAGGGAGAAGCTCCTCGGGATGGTCTTTGCCCGGGCCGTGTATCACCAGGAAGGCGGCGAGAGCAAGAAGATCTACCGGGCCGGCGACAAGATCCACCCTCACGACGTGGAAGAGCTCATCCACTCCGGGATCAAGAAGATCGAGGTCATCGACTTCAGCCACAACGACTCCCTGCACTCCTCGATCATCCTGAACTGTTTCGAGCGCGAGGAGATCATCTACTCGCGGGACGACCCCGGCAAGGACGAGCCCACCAAGGAAGAGTGCATCAGCCGCGTGTACGCGGTGCTCAAGCCGGGAGAGCCGATTACCCTGGAGAGCGCGGAGAAGGACCTGCAGTCGATGTTCTTCGCGGCCAGGCGCTACGACCTCGGGCGGGTGGGGCGCTACAAGCTGAACAAGAAATTCGACTACCCGGACAACCCCAAGACCCACACTCTGATCCCGCAGGACATCACCAACACCATGCGCTTCCTGATCGAGGTCTATGTCGGGGAACGCTACGTGGACGACATCGACCACCTGGGCAACCGGCGCATCCGCTCCGTCGGAGAGCTGCTGACCAACCATCTGAAGGTGGCCTTCACCCGCATGGAGCGCATCGCCAAGGAACGGATGTCCCTCAAGGAGGCGGACACGATCCGGCCGCAGGACCTGATCTCGATCAAGCCGGTGGTGGCTACGATCAAGGAGTTTTTCGGCTCCAGCCAGCTGTCCCAGTTCATGGACCAGGTCAACCCCCTGGCGGAGCTCACCCACAAGCGGCGCCTCAACGCCTTGGGCCCGGGGGGCCTGTCCCGGGACCGCGCGGGCTTCGAGGTCCGGGACGTTCACTACTCCCATTACGGCAGGATGTGCCCGATCGAGACCCCCGAAGGGCCCAACATCGGTCTGATCGTGTCGCTGGCCAACTATACCCGTGTCAACGAGTACGGGTTCCTGGAGAGCCCCTACCGGAAGGTCGTGGACGGGGTGGTCAGCAAGGAGATCGAGTACCTTTCGGCCATCGACGAGGAGAAGTTCTTCATCGCCCAGGCCAACGCCATTCTGGACAAGTCCGGCAAGTTCCAGGAGAAGCTGGTCTCGGTGCGGCGCGGCGGAGACTACACCACCCGCAAGCCCAAGGACATCCAGTACATGGACGTCTCCCCCAAGCAGATCATTTCGGTCTCCACGTCCCTGATTCCCTTCCTCGAGCACGACGATGCGAACCGGGCCCTCATGGGCTCGAACATGCAGCGTCAGGCGGTGCCGCTCCTGCGTCCCCAGCCGCCCCGCGTGGGCACCGGCATGGAGCGCAAGACGGCTTATGACTCCGGCGTGGTGGTGGTGAACAAGCGGCCGGGCAAGGTCGCGTATGTCTCCTCGGAAGAGATCTGGGTCAAGCCGGAGCACGGCAAGGGCGAAGAGCTGGACGTGTACAAGCTGATCAAGTTCCAGCGCACCAACCAGGACACCTGCTTTACCCAGAAGCCGGTCGTGGCTCCCGGACAGAAGGTGGCCCGGGGGGATGTGCTCGCCGACGGCCCGGCTACCTACAACGGGGAGCTGGCCCTGGGCCGCAACGTGCTGGTGGCCTTCATGCCCTGGAACGGCTACAACTACGAGGACGCGATC
>JAFGFV010000041.1 GCA_016930895.1 Spirochaetales bacterium
GGCGCTGGGCCTCGCCGCCGCTCAGGGTGGGCACGGGCTGCCCCAGGCTCACGTACCCCAGGCCGACGGCGCGCAGAGGCTCCAGCATCCGCAGAACCTCCGCGCCGCCGCCCCGGCCCGTACCCCCGCCCTCCCGGCCGCCGCCGAAGAAACAGCAGGCCTCCTCCACGGTCATGTCCAGCACGTCGGCAATGGAGGCTGCCCGGCCGGTACCGCCCAGAGGCAGCATCTTGACCTCCAGGACCTCGGGGCGATACCGCCGGCCGTCGCAGTCGGGGCAGCGTAGATACACGTCGCTCAGGAACTGCATCTCGATGCGCTCGAAGCCGCTGCCGTTGCAGGTGGGGCAGCGCCCGTTTCCGGAGTTGAAACTGAAGGTTCCGGCGGTGTAACCGCGCTCCCTGGCCAGGGGCTCGGCGGCAAAGAGCTTGCGTATGGGATCCAGGGCCCCGACGTAGCTGGCGGGGTTGGACCGCGCCGTCTTGCCGATGGGAGACTGGTCCACGAGCACCACCTCGCCGATTTGCCCGTGCCCCCGGATTTCCCGGTGGGCTCCCGGCTGCTCCGCCGGCCGACCCTGGAGCTTGCGCAGGGAGTTGTACAGCACGTCCTGCACCAGGGTGGACTTGCCGCTGCCGCTGACCCCGGTCACGCACACGATCCGGCCCAGGGGGATCGAAACGTCGATCGATTTCAAGTTGTGCGCCGCCGCACCCAGGATCTCGAGGCGGCGTCGGGAACCGGCAGGGGCCCGAGCTTCCGCCTCCCATGCCTCTTCCGGGCCCGCCCCGACTCCGGAGCTCCGGCCGACCGGGCGCCCCGGCGAGACCCGGCGCCGGCCGGAGAGGTAATCGGCAGTGAGCGAGCCGCGCTGCTCGAGCAGCTCGCTCACCGGACCGAAGAAAACGACCTCTCCGCCCCGCTCCCCGGCGCCGGGTCCCAGGTCGAGCACCAGGTCCGCCGCCAGGATCACTTCGGGGTCGTGCTCGACCACCACCAGGGTGTTGCCGGCGTCCCGCAGCCTGTGCAGGACCCGGATCAGGCGGCCGATGTCCCGGGAATGCAGCCCGATGCTCGGTTCATCCAGCACGAAGAGGGTGTTGACCAGCGAGGTGCCCAGAGCCGTGGTCAGGTTGATGCGCTGCACCTCTCCTCCGCTCAGGGTGCGAGACTGCCGATCCAAGGTCAGGTAGCCCAGGCCCACGTCGGCCAGGTACCGGAGCCGGGAGCGGATCTCCCCGAGCAGGAGCCTGGTCGCCTCGTCCATGGAACCGTGGAGGGTAAGCTCTTCGAAAAAGCGGCGGCACTCGTCAATCGGCAGGAGCATGAGCTCGTGGATGTTCAGCCCCCTGCCTGGCCCGAGCCGCCACAGCAGGGCCTCGGGTTTGAGCCGGGCCCCGCCGCACTCGGGGCATACCCTGTAGGCCCGGTACTTGGAAAGCAGCACCCGGATGTGCATCCGGTAGCTCTTGCTCTCCAGCCAGTCGAAGAAGCCCTTGACGCCGTACCAGCTCCCTTCGCTCCCGTCCCCTTCGCCGTCGATCACCCACTGCCGCTCCTGCGGACCGAGATCGCGCCACGGTACATCGGTGGGGACCCCCCGGCGGCGGGCAAAGCGCATCAGGTCGGACTGGCACTCCCGGAAGCTCTCGGTCTGCCACGGCCTCACGGCCCCTTCCGAGAGGGTGCGCCTGTCGTCGGGGACCACCAGGTCGAAGTCGATCCCGATGATCCGGCCAAAGCCCCGGCAGCGCTCGCATGCCCCCAGCGGCGAGTTAAACGAGAACAGGTTCGGCACCGGGTCCCGGTAGTGGATGTCGCAGTCCGGGCAGTGCAGGTCCCCCGAGAAACGCAGCGCCGCGTCGGGGGCGGGGTCAGCCTCCGGGTACACCAGGACCCTGCCCTGCCCGTACTGGAGTGCGGCCTCGAGATCCTCGATGACCCGGGCCTTGGCCTGGGGCCGCAGTTGAACCCGGTCCTGGATCACCTCCAGGATCGGCCCCGCCGAGGCGTTGGACCGCCGCAGTACCCGGGTGTATCCCTGCCTCCGAAGCAGCTCCCGCACCTCCGCCTCGGAAAAGTTGTGCGGCACCGGGACCGGGAAGACGATCAGGACCCGCCGCCCCGGCCCCCCGGCAGGCCCCCCTCCAAAGACCTCCATGAGCTGCCCCCAGATCGTCTCCGGGGTGTCCCGGCGGACCAGCCGTCCGCAGCCGCCGCAGTACAGGCGCGCAGCCCGGGCAAACAGCAGTTTGAGATGGTCGTTGAGCTCGGTCATGGTCCCGACCGTGCTGCGGGAGGTCCGCACGGGGTTGACCTGGTCGATGGCGATGGCGGGGGGGATCCCGTCGATCCGGTCCACGTGAGGCTTGTCCATGCGGTCGAGGAACTGCCGGGTATACGGGGAGAAGGTCTCGACGTAGCGCCTCTGCCCCTCGGAGTACAGGGTATCGAAGGCCAGAGAGGACTTGCCCGAGCCGCTGACCCCGGTCACCACGATCATCTTTCCGAGAGGCAGGCGCAGGTCCAGCGACTTGAGGTTGTTCTGCCTGGCTCCTACGATCTGGATGCCGGGCTCGGGGCCGGAGCTCTGGTCCATGTCTTGGGTTCGCGCGTCACCGCAGCGACCATCCTAATCACGATGGCCAGAGCGTGGCAAGCGCCGGCCGGCGCGGCCTGATCCCCGAGGGCGAGGTGACAGATTCTCTCCGCCGGGGTGTTCCATTTCTCGGAAGTCACAAGCAACGCACGCCCACAGGAGGGAACGAGAAATGAAGAGAGCGATTGTGCTCGTGCTAATCCTCGCAGCCGGTTCCGGCCTTGCCTTTGCCAACGGGCAGGTCCGCTTTGGCCTGGATTCAGCCGTTGGGATGGCAGGGGATCCAAGCTTCGCCGCGGTTCACGAAGCCTATGCGGCGGGCAGCAATGTGCTGCACGGCCTGCACTGGGAGGTCATCCACGATCACATCGGCTTCGGCAGCCATGCCCTGGTGCGCTTCGACCAGCAGCCGGTGGCCCCGGAGGTCGACCAGTGGTCAATGGACTGGGACGCGGATCTGTTCTTGAGCGTCCACCTGGCCGGAGTAGGGCGCCTGTTCGACCCCTTCGTGGAGCTTGGGCTCGGCACCGCCGGCAGGATCCTGCTCGACGATGACGCCGACGGCACGTGGGTCCAGGATTCAGAGGGACTCTGGCACTACGAGACCGGCGACACCCCACAGGGCGACGGACCGCAGGCCCTGTCCCTGTACCCCTACGTGGCCGGCGGGCTGGCACTGGACTTGCGCGGTCTGCTGGTCGGAACCCGGGTCTGCTACCGCCCCTGGAACGAGGCGGTGCCGGCCACCTCCTATCCCGTCTATCCTCTCACTCCCGTGCAGGTGACTCTGTTCGGCGGTGTGGCCCTGGGCGGCCACCGGGGAGCGTGGCGATGAGCGCCGCGGTCAGGAGAGGGCCGGCAACGGCCCTGGCGGCGCTCGCGGCGCTCGCGGCAGGGCTGATCTTCGCCGGGTGCAGCCTGTACCCGCCGGTCGTCGGTTCCGGGAACCTGGCGGAAGGCACTGCCGACTTCCGGGACTTCGCCGTGATCCAGGCAGCCTCGGGCTTCGACGTGACCGTGATCGGGGACGTCGACTACGGCCTCTCCGTGACGGTGGACGACAATGTCCTGGAGCACGTCCAGCTGGAGAAACAGGGCAACACCCTGTCAATCCAGCTGGACCCCTGGCACACCTACCAGAAGGTGACCCTCCAGGCGGTGATCACCATGCCCGTCCTGGCCGGCGCCGAGCTCTCCGGGGCGTCGACCCTGAGGGTGGTCGACGGGGCGGACCTGCCGCCGGTCGGAGCCTTCGAGGCGGATGTGAGCGGCGCGAGCTCCCTTATGCTGCCCGCGATCACAGCGGACACCTTCGACCTGGAGCTGTCGGGGGCGAGCACGGCCTCGGTTGGCCTGGTCGCCTCGGCGGCGCGTTTTGCGGTGTCCGGGGCCAGCCGCCTGGCGGCGAACGGCTCCGCCGGGTCGATCGCGGCCGACCTCTCCGGGGCCAGCGAGGGAGACCTCAAGTCCCTCTCCGGCGGCAACGGTGAGCTGGAATTGAGCGGGGCCAGTCGGTTGTGGGTCACCCTTTCCGGGCTGGTGGACGCTGAAGTCACCGGGGGATCGACCCTCTACTACCGCGGTGGCTTGAGCTGGGGCCGCCTCGTAGTGTCGGACGGATCACAGCTCAAGAGCTACTAGACTCCCCCGGCCTCGGGCGACTGTCCCGCCTCGGGCTTCTCGACGCGCAGCAGGCGGGCGTTGATCGCCACGATGACCGTGGACAGGGACATAAGAAGGGCCCCTATCGCCGGCGAGATTACGATACCGAGGTTGTACAGCGCCCCCGCCGCCAGAGGGATGGCGACCACGTTGTAGGCCGTGGCCCAGATCAGGTTCTGGACCATCTTGCGATAGGTGGCCCGGCCGAACAGGATCAGGGAGCTCACGTCCTGAGGGTTGGAGTTCACCAGGATGATATCGGCGGTCTCTGCGGCCACGTCGGTGCCCGATCCGATGGCGATGCCGATCTGGGCCCTGGCCAGCGCCGGGGCGTCGTTGATGCCGTCACCGGTCATGGCCACGTACTCGCCCCGCTCCTGCAGCTCCCGCACCTTCTCCTGCTTCTGCTCCGGCAGGACCTCGGCAAACACCCCGTCCATTCCGAGCTCGCCGCCCACCGCCTCTGCCGTCTCCCGGTTGTCGCCGGTGATCATCCAGCACTCGATGCCCCGGCGCTGCAGCCGGCGCACCGCGCCGTAGGACTCCGGCCGGATCGTGTCCGAGAGCCCGATGGAGCCGACCACCTCTCCGTCGGCCTGCACGAACACACGACTCACGCCGGCGCGGGCCTCCGCCCCCTCGGGGACCCCCAGGCCCTGCTCCTTCAGGTAGCCGGGGCTGACCACGGCCGCGGGCCTCCCGTCGACCCGACCCTCGACCCCCTTGCCCTTGATGGCCTCGAAATCCTCGAGCTCCCCGACCTCCACACCCTGCTCGCGCGCCCGGGCGAGGATCCCCCTGCCGATAGGGTGCTCGGAGCCCTGCTCCAGGGCGGCAGCCAGGCGCAGGACCTTCCCCTCGTCGTAACCGCCGCCATGAGCCTGCACGTCCGTCACCTCGAAGCGACCGCGGGTCAGGGTCCCGGTCTTGTCGAAGAGAACTGTCGTAATGCGCCGGGCGTTTTCGAAGGCGGTGCGATTCCGGATCAGGAGCCCGTTCTGGGCGGACTTGGAGGTCGACACGGCCACGACCAGGGGGATGGCGAGGCCCAAGGCATGAGGACAGGTGATCACCATGACGGTGGCCATGCGGGCGATCGAAAATTGCAGGTCACGGCCTGCGATCAGCCAGGCCGCCAGGGTCACGCCTCCGACGGTCAGGGCGATGATGGTCAGCCAGAAGGCGGCCCGATCCGCGAGGCCCTGGGTCCGGGACTTGGCCGCCTGGGACTCCCGGACCATGCCGATGACCCTGGCCAGGTAGCTCTCCTCTCCCGTGCCCTCGACCCTCATTTCCAGGGCGCCGTCGCCGTTGATGGAGCCGCCGATCAGGCGTTGCCCCTCCTCCTTCTCGACAGGCACGGCCTCGCCGGTGAGCATGGACTCGTCCACGGCGCTATGGCCGGTCACGATCGTGCCGTCCGATGGCACCTTTTCGCCGGGCTTGATGACCAGGAGGTCCCCGCTGCGGACCTCCGATAGGGGGACGTCCTCCACGCCGGCCTCGCTCTTGCGGTGCGCCGTATCGGGCATCAGGCGGGCCAGCTCCTCCAGAGCGCGGGAGGCGCTCAGGACCGAGCGCATCTCGATCCAGTGCCCGGCCAGCATCACGTCCACCAGGGTGGCGAGCTCCCAGAAAAAGAACCTGCCCTCCAGTCCCAGGACCACGGCAGCGCTGTACAGGTAGGCCACGGAGATCGCCAGCGCGATCAGGGTCATCATCCCGGGCTGCCGCTCGCCCAACTCCTCGAAGAGGCCTTTGAGGAAGGGCCAGCCTCCGTAGAAGAACACGAAGCTGGAGAGCCCGAGGAGCACGTACGGTGACCCCGGGAAGCTCAGGCTGAAACCCAGGATGCCCTGAATCAGGGGCGAAAGCGCCAGGATCGGCGCGGTGGCGGCCGTGGAGATGTAGAAGCGCCGGCGGAAGTCCCGGACCATCATCCGGTGGTGCTCGCCGTGATCGTGCCCGGAGTGGCGCTGCCCCTGCCCGCCTTCCGTACGGCGCTGCCCGCGCCGCCCGCGCCGATTGCCGGCCGCTGGTCCCGCATGCTGATCACTCATGGGTCTCTCCTTTGACCGAGGGTAAGCCCTGCCGACCGCAGAGCGGATAGCCCGAAAGGGGTATGTGGGACGGAATCCTGGACTAAGAGCCTGCCACGGCCCACCGGCACTCCTGACGGGCCTTGACGTTCGCGCTGCGTCTATACTACTTTGGCGAATATTTTCGTCGAGCAACTCGAAGGGGTACGGCAGATGGATAAGAAGCTCAAGGTTGGAGTGGTGGGCGCTACCGGCATGGTCGGACAGCGCTTCGTGAGCCTGCTGGCGGAGCATCCCTGGTTCGATCTGGTCAGCGTTTCCGCCAGCCCGCGCTCGGCCGGCAAGACGTACGCCGAAGCGGTGGCGGGGCGGTGGGCCATGCCCGTGGCGCTCCCGGGCACCGTGGGCAAGCTCACGGTCCAGAATGCCGCCGATCTCGACCGGGTCTGCGCCCAGGTGGACTTCGTCTTCTGCGCCGTGGACATGCCCAAAGACCAGACCCGGGAGCTGGAGGAGCGCTACGCCCGGGCGGAGACCCCGGTGGTCTCCAACAACTCCGCCCACCGCTGGACCCCGGACGTGCCGATGCTCATCCCGGAGATCAATCCGGGACACCTGGAGGTCATTCCCAGCCAGCGGCGGCGGCTCGGGACCAGGAGCGGCTTCATCGCGGTCAAGCCCAACTGTTCGATCCAGAGCTACGTGCCGGCCCTGCACCCCCTGCGGGAGTTCGGCCCGCAGAAGATCTTCGTCTGCACCTACCAGGCCATCTCCGGCGCGGGCAAGACCTTCAAGGACTGGCCCGAGATGGTGGACAACGTCATCCCCTACATCGGCGGCGAGGAAGAGAAGAGCGAGAAGGAGCCGCTCAAGATCTGGGGCAGTCTCGAGGGCGGTGAGATCATCTCTTCCAAGGGTCCCGCCATCACCAGCCAGTGCATCCGGGTCGCGGCGGCCGACGGCCACCTCGCGGCGCTGTTCGTGGGCTTCGAGAAGAAGCCCACCAAGGAGCGCATCCTGGAGCTCTGGGCCGGCTACAGGGGCCGCCCGCAGGAGCTCGGGCTACCCAGCGCGCCGCAGCCCTTCCTCAAGTATTTCGCCGAAGACGACCGCCCCCAGACCCGGCTGGACCGGGACTTCGAGGGCGGCATGGGCGTGACCCTGGGGCGCCTGCGGGAGGACCTGCTGCTGGACTGGCGCTTCGTGTGCCTGTCCCACAACACCCTCCGGGGCGCGGCAGGCGGCGGTGTGCTCATGGCCGAGCTGCTCAAGGCCGAAGGCTACCTGCAGAGCAAGTAACCGCGGGCCACCGGCGCCGGCTTTGCCGCTTGGTTGGAAGGCTCTATACTGGCCGGGATGACTCACTTTGTAATGACCGTGGCGGCAGGCCTGATGGGAGCCCTCTTTGGCCTGTCCTACAAGCTCAAGGAGCGCCGCGGACTGGCGACGGACCCGCTCCTCCTGCTCTTCGGGGTCCTGTACGTCGCCGTCAGCGGGCTTCTGCTGCTCTGTTTTCACGAGCCGCTCTTCTCGTCCTCCGCCCTGTGGTTGGGCATCCTTTCCGGAGCGGCCATGTATGGGGCGGTGCGCGCCTTCTACGGGCTGATCGCCCGCAGCCAGCTCAACATCGCCTGGCTGATTCTGCAGTTCAGCATCGCCTTTCCCTTTGTCCTCAGCATGGCGTACTACCGCGAGAAGCTGGAGCTGCAGGGGGCCGCCGGAGTGGCGCTGATGCTCGCCTCGATCCTGTTCTTCGGCCTGAGCAAGCGCGGGGTAGGGAAGCCGGCCGCCATCCCGGACCGCCGCGCCGTCTTGCTGCTGGTGCTGTCCACGGCCCTGACCGGGGTCTCGATCAGTGTCCCTCGGATCTACGCGGCGGTCGATCCGCAGGGAGGCACCTTCACGCTCCTGATCTATCAGGGGCTCACCGTGACTCTGCTCGCCGCCGTGCTCCTCGGAGTCCAGCGCGCGGCCGGGCGTGCCAGGGTCCGCGGCGCCGCCATGCTCCCGCTCGCCCTCTACATGACCCTGACCAACTCCCTCTCCGCCGCCTCCCTGGTGGTCGCCACCCGAGGCCTCGCCGGGGCCATCGTCTACCCGGTTCGAAGTGCGGTGAACGTGCTGGTGGTGTTCGTGATGTCCTTCCTGCTGTTCAAGGAGAGGGTGCGCCCGCTGGAGGCGGTGGGCTCGGCCGTGGCCCTCGCCGGCATCCTGCTGGTGGCGGCGACCTTGGGCTGAGCGGGCGCGGTCACGGGCGGGTCTCGCCATCCGCCGCTTCCGCTGCACCCGGGCTCAGATTCCGCGCAGCCGATGGTACTCCTGCAGGAGGGCCCCGAAGCGGTCGTGGTCCAGCTTGAAGCTTCCGCTGCCCACCGGGTGGGCAAAGAAGTACTCCGGCAGACCATCGTCCTCGGGCCTCATGCCTTCCTGCAGGTTGAACTCCCGGGTGAGCCGGGCGATCCTGGCCGCCACGGTCTTGAGCTCCCCTTCCTCGAGGCGGAGACCCAGGGTTCCCTCCAGGATCGTGCCGAGCTCCTTCCAATAGTAGAAATCACGAAAGAAGCGGCAGAGGATCAGGCAGTCGAAGATCGTGAGGCGGTCCTCGTACTCGAGGAGCATCGCAGCCTTGCCCGCGTTGTCCTGGGGGTCGATCATCCCCGCCAGCTCGGGCTTGTAGAAGGTGGAACGCAGGTGGCAGGCGCCCCGGTCGGACACCGCGTAGCCGAGCCCCATCCCCTGGAGGTAGCGGGGATCGTAGCCTGCCGGCTCCAGCCCCTTGACCTGGATCGAGATCTCCTCGAGTTCGAGCCGGCGGGCCGCTGCCCGCACCCCCTCGGCGAGCAGGTCACCGACCCCGTCCCGGGCGGCGATGAGCCCGAGGAGCTCGGCGATGCGGTCGACCTGCCCGTAGTCGATGGCGAAGTCGATCCTGCCCCGCTTGTAGGCCTCGATGGCGAAAGCGGTGATGTTTCCCGCGGTCATGCTGTCCATGCCCAGACGGTCACAGACATCGTTCAGGTAGGCGATCTCCCGGATATCGGTCACCAGGTTCAGGCCGCCGAAGACGTAGATCGTCTCGTATTCCGGCCCATCGACCCTCAGGCCCTCGTGCCGTCCGCTGGTCACCTCGGTGTTCCGGGTGCAGCCGATGAAGCAGTAGGTGCAGGCCCCGGGCTTGACCGAACACTGGCTGTGCAGCGCTTCCGCGTTGATGGACCCCTGATGCGCGACCCGCCCTTCCTGCCAGTAGCGGCTGGGGAAGGCCTCGACCTTACTGGTCAGGTCCACCATCATGGAGGTGCCCTTGGTGTGGTAGGCTTCGGTGACCGGATGGCCCCTGCCGATCTTGCCGATCTCCTTGCGGAACCGTTCGAGGAGCTCGGGATCCGCCGCCTCTTTGCTCACCCCGCCCCGGAATACCAGGGCCTTGACCCGTTTGGAACCCAGCACCGCGCCGATCCCCGTGCGCCCGAGGCAGCGCCCGTGATCGTTGTTCACGTAGGCGAAGCGCACCAGCTTCTCCCCGGCCGGGCCAATGGTGAGCACGGCGGTGTCGCGGCCAGGGTAGCGCTCCCGCAGGAGCCGCTCGGTCTCCAGGGCGTCCTTGCCGATCAGCTCTGTGGCATCGTGGTAGCCCACCCCACCGGGGGTGATCTCCAGGTACCCCCACCGCTCCAGTCTCCCCTGCAGCACGAAAGCGTCGTAGCCGACCCCAGACATGGGCTGAAACGCCCTGCCTCCGGAGTAGGACTCGGCGAAGATGCCGGTCAGCGGGCTCTTGGTGAAGGCGGCAAAGCGGTTCGCACCCCACACCGGAAAGCCGCAGGCCGGCCCTGTGTTCAGGATCAGGTGGTTGTCCGCGGACAAGGGGTCCACGCCGGGAGGATTCAAGCGCTTCAGGAGATAGGCCCCAAGGCCTTTTCCGCCCAGATGCTCCTCGAGCACCCGGTCCGGGATCTCCTCGCTCTGAGCCGTCCGGCCCGTCAGGTCGATGGTCAACAGCCTGCCGAAGGTGCCCTTCACGATGCACCGCCCCCGCGGGACAGCAGCACGACCAGAGAGCGCCCCCGGACCACGCAGCGCTCCTGGGGAACCAGCTCCTGCTCCTCCCCAGGGCTCAAGATGTCCCCCGGGGCCGGGCGGGCAGTGTCGATGACCCGGAACCAGCGTTTGCCCGACCCCGCGGGGCAGAGGATGAACCGCAGCGCGCGACTCTCTGCATTGAACATCAGGAAGAAGTCGTTGTCGTCCCGGTCCGCTTCCGTCTCCGCCTTGCTGCCGTCCACGCGGCAGGCCAGGGTCCGCTCCGCGGCGCTCCAGTCCCGGGGGCGACCCCGGCGGTCGAACCAGGTGATATCGGGAAGGGAGTCGCGGTCCCGGTCTTCCCCGCTGTAGAACTCCGGGCGGTGGAACGCCGGGTGGCTCCCCCGGAAGGCTATGAGCTGCCGGCAGAAGCGATGGATCTCCCTATAGGTTTCCAGCCGGCCCCAGTCGTACCAGGAGACCTCGTTGTTCTGACAGTAGGCGTTGTTGTTGCCGCCCTGGGTGCGGCGCATCTCGTCCCCGCCGAGGAGCATCGGGGTGCCCAGGGAGAGAAACAGGGTGGCAAGGAAGTTCTTGACCTGCCGGTCGCGCAGGGCTTCGATCCCCGGGTCGTCGGTCGGTCCCTCGATCCCGCAGTTCGCGCTCAAGTTCTCGTCGCTCCCGTCGCGGTTCCCTTCGCCGTTGGCCTCGTTGTGCTTGCGGCTGTAGCTCACCAAGTCGTTCAAGGTGAAGCCGTCGTGGGAGGTGACAAAGTTGATGCTGTGGAAGGGCTTGCGCCCGTCCCGGAGGTAGAGGTCCGAGCTTCCGGTGATCCGGGTGGCCAGGCGCGAGGCCGTGCGCCCATCGTCGCCCCGCCAGAAGGCGCGCACATCGTCGCGGAAACGGTCGTTCCACTCGGCCCAGCGCCCGCCGGGAAAGCTGCCGACCTGGTAGGCCCCGGCGGCGTCCCAGGCTTCTGCGATGATCTTGGTCTGCCGCAGCACCGGGTCTTCGGCGATGCGCTCGACCACCGGCGGGTTCTCCAGGATCTTCCCGTCGGAATCGCGCCCGAGCACGGAGCCCAGATCGAAGCGGAAGCCGTCCACGTGCATCTCCACCACCCAGTAGCGCAGACAGTCGATGATCAGGCTCCGCACCAGGGGATGGTTGCAGTTCAGGGTGTTGCCGCATCCCGAGTAGTTCTTGTAGTGCCGCTTGTCCGCCTCCAGCATGTAGAAGATGCTGTTGTCCCAGCCGCGGAAGCACAGGGTGGGACCCCGCTCGTCCCCTTCGGCGGTGTGGTTGAAGACGACGTCCAGGATCACCTCGATGCCCGCCCGGTGCAGCTCCCGCACCATCTCCTTGAACTCCGTGACCTGCTCGCCGAGGGAGCCGGCGGAGGAGTAGCTTCCCTTGGGGGCAAAGAAGCTCATGGTGCTGTAGCCCCAGTAGTTCTGGAGCGGTTCGCCGGTCAGCGGGTTGGTGCGCTGTAGCTCCTGCTCGTCGAACTCCTGCACGGGCAGAAGCTCCACCGCGGTGATCCCCAGCTCGGTCAGGTACGGGATCATCTCGGCCACGCCCCGAAAAGTCCCCGGATGCCGGACCCCGAAGCCCTTGGAGCTCGAGTGCAGGGTCAGGCCCCGGACGTGGGTCTCGTAGATCACGCTGAAGCGAAGCGGGCGGTTGAGCGGACGATCCCCCTGCCAGTCAAAGGCGTCGTCGATGACGATACACTTGGGCATGCCGGCGGCGTCCGGGACTTCGGAAAAGGAGAGGTCTCCGTTGGGAGAAGCCGCGTCGTAGCCCCGGGCGTCCGCCAGGTTCCAGGTGAAGCTCCCGGTCACCGCCTTGGCGTAGGGATCCAGCAGCAGCTTGTTCGGGTTGAAGCGATGGCCCTTCTTAGGGTCGTACGGACCGAAGGCCCGGTACAGGTAGTATGCCCCCGCGCCGAGGCCCGACACCTGAACGTGCCAGATGTCCCCGGTGCGGTTCTCCCGCGGGTCCAGGCGGACCTCCGCCGCGGGCTCTGCGTCCTCGGGCCGCTCGTACAGGAGCAGGTGCACGTCGGTGGCATGGCGGCTGATGACCGCGAACTGGACGCCCCCGGGAACCAGGGTGGCCCCCAGGGGCAGCGGCCGCCCCGGGCTGGGATGTACGATCAGGGAGAGTCACCTCCTGCCGTGATCGGATGCGGGAGCCGCCGAATCAGCTGACCGGCCGGTCGGCCCCGATCTACCGGTCGGCCCCGATCGAACGATCGGCCCCGATCGAACGATCGGCAAGGTACTTGTAGTACCGGTACCGCTCCTGCGCGTCCGTCCGGGCCTGCGCCAGGAAGGTTTCCGCCCTGTCCGGGGCCACGTCCCGAAGGGAGCGGAAGCGGATCTCCCGGTACATGTACTCCTCGATGTCCACC
>JAFGFV010000042.1 GCA_016930895.1 Spirochaetales bacterium
TCGCCCGCTTTCGTCGAGGAACAGCGTCTCCCAGCGGCGCCTGAGGCTCGAGCGCGCCCCCAGGCGGAACAGGCGGTCGATCACGCTGCGGCGCTCGGCGGGGATGCCCACCGGAGACACCGCCGGCAGCAGCTCGTCCTCCCGCAGCTCCAGGGCCCGGCCAAAGCCCGCGCGGCGGAGAGTCCCTCCCAGCCAGCAGGTGCCGAGACCCAGGTCGGTGGCCTTGAGCACCAGGAGCTCGAACAGGTAGCCAAAGTCCACGAGGGCGAGCTCACCCCGGACTGCGGCCCCGGCCAGGTACGTCGGGGCCCCCCGGATGACCCCGTAGGTTCCGAGGCGCTCGCCCCGCGGGCCCCCGGGGGCTTTCGGGTTCCAGGCCTCCCGGTCGAGGAGTCGAAAACGGCACGGAGTGCCCAGCGGCCCTAGTTGCAGCTGCCCGCAGGCGGCCTCCAGGGCCGCCCGCCGCGCGGCCGGCAGAGGCTGGGCCCGGAAGCTCCGCACCGAGCTCCGCTCCCGTATCAAGGCTCGCGGGTCCCTGCGGTATTCCAGCACGTGGCTTTCCTCCTGTGGGCGCCGGGCGCGGATCTAGGCTATTATAGGAGGAGGCTATTATAGAAGCGAAGCATCCGAACCGCCAGGGGCGGCCCGGAGATGAGGCACGGGGATTCTGATGAGTGAGGAGCTCTTCGAGCGGGCCGCACGGCCCGAGGAAATGCCGCTGGCCGCGCGCATGCGCCCCCGGACCCTGGAGGAGTTCGTCGGGCAGGGGCACATCCTCGGCCAGGGGCGGCTCCTGCGCCGGGCCATCCAGGCGGACCAGCTCTCGTCGCTCATCTTCTACGGTCCTCCCGGTACCGGAAAGACGACCCTGGCGAGGGTGATCGCCAACACCACCCGGAGCCACTTCGAGAGCATCAACGCGGTGCTGGCCGGGGTCAAGGAGATCCGGGCGGTCACCGCGCAGGCGGAGGAGCGGCGCCGCCTGCACGGCCAGAGGACGATCCTCTTCGTGGACGAGGTGCACCGCTGGAACAAGGCTCAGCAGGATGCGCTTCTGCCCTGGGTCGAGAACGGCACCGTCGTCCTGATCGGAGCTACCACCGAAAACCCCTTTTTCGAGGTGAACCCCGCCCTGGTCAGCCGTTCCCGGGTCTTCCAGCTGACCCCCCTGAGCCGGGAGGAGCTGCTCGAGATCGCACGCGCGACCCTCGGGGACCCCGAGCGGGGCTACGGCGGTCTGAAGGTGGAGATCCACCCCGACGCCCTGGAGCACTTGGTGGACGTGGCCGGGGGGGATGCCCGCACCCTGCTCAACGCCCTGGAGCTGGCCGTGGAAACGACGCCCGAGTCCTTTCCGCCCCCTCCCGGCGAGCCGATCCACGTGACCCTGCAGATCGCCGAGGAGAGCATCCAGCGCCGGGCGATCCTGTACGACAAGGAGGGGGACTACCACTTCGACACCATCAGCGCCTTCATCAAGAGCCTGAGGGGCTCGGACCCCGACGCGGCGCTGTACTGGATGGCCAGGATGGTCTACGCGGGGGAGAACCCCCGCTTCATCCTCCGGCGCATGCTGATCTTCGCCGCCGAGGACGTGGGTCTGGCGGACCCCAACGCCCTGGCGGTGGCGGAGGCCGCGGCCGCGGCCTTCGACCGGGTGGGACTTCCCGAGGGGCGCTTCCACCTGGCCCAGGCGGCCCTGTACCTGGCCACCGCGCCCAAGTCGAACACCACCCTCGCCTTTTTCGATGCCCTCAAGACCGTCGAGGAGGAGCAGTCCGGGGAGGTGCCGCCGCACCTCAAGGACTCGAGCCGGGACAAGGAGGGCTTCGGCCACGGCCAGGGCTACCTGTACCCTCACGCCTATCGGGACCACTGGGTGGCCCAGCAGTACCTGCCCGACCGGCTGCAGGGCAAGGTGTTCTACCACCCGTCCGACCAGGGGCGGGAAGCGGAGATCCGGGAGGCCGTGGAGCGCCGCCGGGAGGCGCAGCTCGCGGCCATGCTGGAGTCCGAGGAACGCGGCGGGGAGGTCCTGACCTTCAGCCCTCCCGACCGGGCCCGGGAGTTGTGGCTGGAGCGGACGGTCAGCCGGGTGAGCGAGCAGCTGGCCGCGCTCCGGGAGGAGCTCTTCGCCTCCTTCGCCCTGGCGCGGCACCACCTGGTGCTGGACCTGAACGCCCGCGGTGGGCTGCTCACCTGGGAGGCGGCCCGGCGGGTGCCCGAAGGGGGGGTGTGGGCGGTGGCTGGCAGCCCCGAAGAGGCCCGGCTTCTCGAAACCACGGCCGCGGGCCTGCCGGAGCTGGAGCGGCCTCGTGTCCTGCAGCGGGGCCTCGGGGGCAGGGACTTCGATCTGCCGGCCCTCCTTGCCGCCGCGGGGGAACCGGAGCTCCGCTTCGACCTCGCGATCGGCAGGGACGCCCTGCTGCGGGAGAGCGACCGCGAGGCGGCGCTGCGCGGGGCGGCGGAGGCGCTGCGCCCCGGAGGCGGTCTGGCCCTGGCGGAGACCATCCCCGCCGCGGGCCGGCGCCTGTCGGAGGCCCTGGACTTGAGCCGGGAGAGCCGGGAGTTCACGGAACGGTTGGAGGCAGCCGAAGCGCGGATCTACCGCAATCCCGCGGACCCCCTGACCTGTTGGGACGAGCAGGCACTGCTCGAGGCCGTGAAGGCGGCAGGTTTCGCGGAGGTGCGCGGCAGGAACCGGCAACTGCGCTTCACGCGGATGGTCCGGCAGGCCGACCTGGAGCGCTGGTTCGCCCGCCCCCGCGAGCGCGCCGTCGCCACCGCATCCGAGCGGGGCCGCCGTGCCCCGACGGGCCCACCCGCGCCGCCGCCGTCCCGCAGCTACGGCGAACAGGCCGCGGAGGTTCTGGCCCCGGAGGAGCTCGAGCGCCTCGAAGCCCTGTGCAGGGAGCAGCTGCAGGACCGTGCGGTGGAGTGGTTTCGGGCGGTGGTGATCGTAGCGGCCCGGAAGCCGGCCTAGCAGCCGGAGGCGCCGCCGAGGGTCCCGTTGGTGTGGGCGCCGTTGGCGAGGTTGCCGCCGGGGATCGTGCCGAAGAAGCTCGTCAGCAGGTGGCCCAGTCCGCGCCGCAGCCCCCGATAGGAGAAGTACTTCTGCCCCAGCTCGAAGTTCTTCTCCACCATGCGCAGGCGCCGCTCGGGGTCCCGGAGCACCTCCTCGACGCGGCGCACGGCGGCGCCACTCAGGTAGCCGTCGATGGCCACCACGTCGAAGCCCTTGGGCTCGATGTCCACGATGTAGACGGAGTAGCGGTTCACGAGCAGGGGCTTCTTGAACAGGATCGCCTCCAGGAAGGCGTTGCCGAAGCCCTCGTACAGGCTGGGGTAGGTGATCAGGTCCACGTGGGGGTAGACGTCCCAGAGGGTGTAGAGCTTCCTGCCCTCCCCGGTGTACCCGCGCCCGTGGCTGAGGCGGTTGTAGATGAAGTACACCGGCACTCTCTGCCGCTCCGCCGCCTCCTTGATCCACTCGTAGTAGTCCGGCCCTTCGTCGGACAGGGAATGGGAGATAAGGAGCTTGACCTTCGGGATCTCCAGGCGTTCGACCAGGTAGAGGGCCTGCTCGATGCCCTTTCGGGACACGACCCGGGTGGGCTGCAGGATCAGCACGTCGTCCTCTTCGAAGCCCATGTCCGCCCGGAAGGAGCGGTTGAAGTCGTCGATGCCGCCTGCCCGCCGGAAGTCCGCCACGTTGTAGATGAGCTGAGAGGAGATCCCGGTCTTGGCCGCCAGGTCCTTCTGAGCCATCGTGTTGATGACCACGTGTTTCAGGGAGGGCAGATCGGGCGGAAAGGCCATCTTGAGGAACTCCGGGACCGCGTTCAGGAGGAAGCGGGGCCGCTCCCAGTAGAAATCGTGGTGGTGCCCGATCGCCGGGATGCCGGTCTCCGCGATCACTTCGGTCAGGGCGATCCCCAGAGGGATGTGCATGGGAATGGCGAGGACGTTCTCGGCCACGATCAGGTCCAGCTCGAAGCGTTCGATGAACTCGTACAGCCGGTCCTTCAGGTATTCGGTCTGAGCGCAGATGCGGTTGGTGATCTCCCGGGAGCGGGTCTGGTGGCCGAACAGGGCCTTGTCCAGCGCGAGGTTGTCGGGATGCTGGAAGAAGGCCTCCGGCACGAGCATGCTGGTCTCGGGGTCGCCCTCCAGTTCCCCGGCGAACCAGTAGCAGCGGTGGTGAAACTCCGCGAGGACTTCGGCCCACTTGCGGGCCTCGAGAGTGACCCCGTCCATTCCCTTGAAGCGGGTGGAGACGAAGCCGACGTTCAGGAGCCTGCCGTGGTGATGCCTGGCCTTCATCCGTCCGTGGTTGGGGGGATTTCCTCCACCTGTTTGCCCAGCACGGCTGCGAAGCGTTCGGGATGCTCCTCGAACTCGTTGAAGATCATGATGCTGCGGAAGATCTGCTGGTTCTGGAGAAAGGCGTCCACCACGTCTGGGTCGAACTGGGTGCCCCGCCCCTGGACGATCAGCTCCAGCGCCTCCTCGTGGCTCATGGCTCCCTTGTAGGGCCGGTCGCTGGTCAGGGCGTCGTACACGTCGGCCAGGGCCACGATGCGCGCGGAGAGGGGGATGTCGGTGCCGGCCAGGCCCTTGGGATACCCTGTGCCGTCCCAGCGTTCATGGTGGTAGTAGGCGATCTCCTTGCCCAGGGTCAGGAAGCTCTCGCGGTTGATCTCCCTGTCCACGTCGCTCAGGGCGTCACCCCCTAGGCGGGAGTGCTCCTTGATCGTGGTGAACTCGCCTTCGGTCAGCTTGCCCGGCTTGAGCAGGATGGAGTCCGGGATGGCCACCTTGCCCACGTCGTGCAGGATCGCCGACAGGCACAGGTCCTCGATGTAGCGATCGGTGATGTACTTGCGGTAGTCCTTGCGGCCCCGGAGGCTGGTGGCCAGCACCTTGGTGTACTCCCGGATCCTCTTCAGGTGCTTGCCGGTGTCCTTGTCCCGGTACTCGGTGAGTCGGGCAAACCCCAGGATCGCCGCATCCTGGGTTTCCTTGAGCTGGTCGAAAGAGTCCTTGAGCTTGCGCTCCAGGTTGACCCGTTCGGTCAGGTCCTTCTCGATGATCGAATAGGCCACCAGCTCGCCGCTGGTGTTGCGGATCTCGGAGTAGGACGCGTACGTGTAGACCAGGCTGCCGTCCTTGCGGCGCCGGGGGGCTTCGGCCTCGACGTAGCGCCCCTGGCTCTCCCCGACTCTCCGGAAGATCTCGGGCAGCTGGAGGCGGCCCTCCCCGGTCCCGAACAGGGCGTCGAAGCTCTGTCCGGCCACCTCATCCCAGCGGTAGCCGTACAGCTGGCTGGCGGTGTAGTTCCAGTTCACGACGTCGCCGAGGGGATCCACGATGACGATCGAGGTTAGCAGGGTATCGAACAGCAGCGAATAGTTGCGCTCGGAGATCTTGAGGCGCGCCTCCAGGTTCTTGAGGTAGGAAACGTCCTTGAACTGGCTCGTGTATCCGACCACCACGCCGTCGGGGTTGCGGATGACCCACGAACTGTCGAGGACCCGTCGGATGGCCCTGCTCGTCGTGTACAGGTGGGTCTCGAGGTTGTACACCACGTCCTGCTCCAGGAGCCGCAGGAGCTTGTCGTCCAGGTCTTCGTGGTACACGTAGTAGTCTTCGATGTTGCCGATCTCCTGGTCGGCGGGCTGCTCGAGCAGGCGGTAGAGGGCGGGGTTGGCGGTGATCACCCGGCCTTTCAGGTTGGCCGTGAACAGGGGGTCCCCGAAGTTGCGGAACAGGCTCTCGTAGCGTTCCGCCGGACCGGCGGCCTCCCCGCGCCCGGCCGCTTCGGCGCTCCGGGCATCCAGGCGAATCCTGACCAGGGTGTACTCCCCGGATTCGGCCTCCACCGGGAAGGCGGCTACCCGGAAATGCCGCGGCTCCCCTTCGGGGCCCGGAATGACCGCGAGGCGTTCCATGATGCGGCAGGTGTCCGGGCTGATGTACTCGAGGAAACGCCGGTCGACCAGGATGTCCCGGCTGCGCCAGCCGGTCTGCTGGAGGAGCACCTCGTTGAAAAAGAGGACCTCCTTGTCCTGGTCGAGGATCAGGAACCCGTCCGAGAGAGTCTCGATGATTTTGAGGATCACATCGGCGAAGATGGTCGTCGCCCTCCTGCCTCTTGCCAACGGTACCGGGGCCAATCGTGCGCGTCAACCCACACCGATATTGTCGGTAGGAAGCGCACCAAGGATAACGTCCGTCGACTTGCCTGGCGGGAAATCCTCCGCCAGCCGGTTTCCCTTGCGCGGCGGTGGCGGCTGTGCGTATGATGGGCCGAGGCATCACGGCATGACGGGCAGAACGCTCACGGCCATCCTGATCCTGCTCCTGGCGGCGCTCCTCGCTGCAGCGCCCGTGCGCGTGTGCGCCCAGGCCTCCGGCCCTCCGGCCGCCTCCCGTCCCGCCGCCTGGCGCTTCGTGACCGGCGGTCAGATCACCTTCAAGCCCGCCGCGGACCACCGCGGCATCCTCTACGTCCCCTCGGCGGACCGTCACCTGTACGCGCTCAGCCCTGAGGGCCGGGAACGCTGGCGGGCGCCGCTGGGAGGGCGTCCTTCGACCGCAGCGGTGGTCATGTACGACGGCACCATCCTCGTCGGCACCCGGTCGGGCAGGCTCGTGGCGCTGGGGCCCTCCGGCCGGGAGCGTTGGAGCTTCCGTACCCGGGCAGGGGCCTGCCTGACCCCGGCCCTGGGCAGGGACGGCTCGGTCTACCTGGCAGCGGCGGAGGGCACCCTGCACTGCCTGAGCCACGTCGGGCGGGAGCTCTGGCGGTTTCGCGCCGGAGTGGAGCTGGAGGCGCCTCCCTCGGTCGGCCCGGACGGGACGGTGTACCTGCCGGCCAGTGACCGCCGGCTCCTGGCCCTGTCCCCGGAGGGAGCCAAGCGCTGGGAGCTGGCCCTGCCCGGGCGGGTCAGCAGCCCGGCGGTGGACCGGGACGGCTGCCTGTACGTGGGCGCGTCCGGGATCCACCGGGTGGATCCCGACGGGACGCTGCTGTGGAGCTACCCGATCCCCGCCCGCACGTCGGCCCCCGTGCTCACCGCCTCGGGCGCGGTCGCCGCCGGGTCCTGGAGCGGGCGCCTGTACGCGCTCACTCCCGAGGGGAGGCGGCTCTGGGAGTTGCGCCTTCCTGCTCCGGTGGCCCACGATCTCGCTTCCGCGGGAGACGCCCTGTACGTAGCGACCGCCTCGATCCGGCTGTACGGGGTCCACGGCGACGGGAGGCTCGGGTGGAGCTTCGCGGCGAAACAGGGGGTCGGAGCCCCGGCGGTGTGCCGCGATGGCAGCCTGTGCGTGGGGGCGGAGGACTGGATCCTGTATGGCCTGGGGGTTCCGGCGGCGCGTCCGGCCTCCGGAGCGTGGCCCGTGGCCCATCACGACTATCAGAACACCGGGCGCGCGGGGGCCCTGGAGGACCTGGACAACGCCGCTGCGCTGATCCTGAAGACCCTGGCGGCCTCCGAGTCGCAGGAGCTCAAGCTCATGGCCCTGGAGGACATCGCAAGCTACCTGCGCGGCGAGCGCTACCTCGGCGTGCACGCCCAGACCCTGGAGGAGGTGCTGAGCCTGCTGTCCTCCGAGGGGGTCACCATCCGGACCCTGGAGCGGGGCAGGCTCGTGGGCAGGTACCCGGCGGTGCGGGAGGCCAGCTGCCCGGTGCTCGCGCAGTTGGGCACCGAAGGGGCCAGAGTCCAGCTGCTGTCGGTGCTGCGCAGCGACCCCGAGCTGTCCGTGCGCATCGCCGCCGTGCAGGCCCTGGGCAGCCTCGGACTGGACCCGGACGGAGAGCTGGCCGGGGAGCTCGCGAGGATCCCGCCGCGGAGCGGGGAGGCGGGGCTCCTGCTGGCCGGGACCGAGACTCTGGGGCGGATCCTGCTGTCCGGGAACAGGGCCGTGCATCCGGAGTGCTTCCTGACCCTGGCCAAGCTGCGCGGGCCGGAGTACCCGGCGCCGGTACGGGAGCGCGCGGCAAGACTCCTGGATGAAATCGGTCGAAAAAGGCGCTAGAATAGACCAAGAGAAGGAGTGCAGAGCCATGAGACGAGCCGCGGCCGCGGGTGTGGTGCTGGGGGCGATCTGCTGCCTGGGGTGGGTACAGCGAGCGGGGGCCCAGGAGGTCGCCGAGGAGGAGCTCAGGAGCGTGCGGGCGGAGGTGGAGTTCATCAACTACGAAGGCCCGTACGACCGGATCGACACGGCCGACGAGATCAAGGGGCTGGGCTACTTCGTGGCCGGGGCCCTGAAGCAGGACGGCCGGCGGGGGGCGTTCCTGGGCAAGTACTCGGTGATCCGGGCGGTGGATCCCCGCGAGAGCGGGAAGTTCGACGCGGACATCTTCAGCATCGATGCGGACGCCAAGGTGGACCACATCGACAACGTTCGGCGGATCCTCGCCGGGTACCTCGAGGGGGCCTTCCGCTACGCCGCCGAGGACGCGCGGACCCTCGCCCGCTTTGCCACGGTGTACAACGCGGTGCATCGGGGCGACCTGGAGTATTTCCGGGGGCGCTACAAGGCGGTCGTGCTCGGTTACCTGAGCCCGAGCGACGCCGGGCTGTCGACCCGCTACTACGAGTGGGCGGGGGCCACCCGGATGTTGATTCCCCTGACCTCCGAGGCCGCGGAGGGGCGCCTGAGCTCTCTGGACACGAGCGAGCTCTCGGAGGAGGGCGTGGTCGAAGAGATGCGGCGTCAGCCGGATATGGGGCTGGAGGACCGCAAGGACATGGTGGAGCTCAAAGAGCGGGAGGTCGACGAGAAGCGGGAGCGGCTGGAGGAGCAGGAGGGCGAGCTCGCCGAAGAGAAGCGCGAGCTCGCACGTAAGGAGAGCGAGTTGGCCGAGGCGCGGAGCGCGGAGGAGCGACGCCGGCTGGAAGAGGAGGTCGCCCAGCAGGAAGAGGAGGTCCGGGAGCGGGAGACGGAGGTGGCGGCCACCGAAGAGACGATCCGCCAGAAGGAAGA
>JAFGFV010000274.1 GCA_016930895.1 Spirochaetales bacterium
GCACGTAGGCGCCCGCCGCAGCGGCCGTATCGGCCCCGTCGCAGCTTCTTCAGGATTCTCTCCAGCTCGCTCGGGATCACCGGGTGGAGCTCGGCGAGCAGACCGGGGGTCACTCGCTTCGAGTTGGCCCTGAGCAGCTCGACCACGTCGGCCAGGTCTTTGGCGGCCAGCTCGATCCCCTCCCCGCGCTTCTTGGCCAGGTAGACGGCCGTCTTGAGCTCGAGCAGCCGGCCGAGGCCGAGGAAGTTCGCCCCAAGCTCCTGATCGAACTCCGCGACCTCGGCCGGCTCGGGCAGCGGCACGACCATGTCCGAATCGTCGCCGCAGAACAGGACGTCCACCGGAACGCCGTTCTCCCGGTCCTCGGCATGATCCAGCCGGATGTCGAACCGGTCTTCGAGAAGTGGAACGACCCGCTCCCAGTCTTTCTTGCGCAGGAGGATATCGATGTCATGGGTCGTGCACACCGCGCTCTGCTGACAAAAGGTTGCCGGTGAAGGAGATCCTCACGGCCTGCCCCGCTCGATCTTCTTCAGGTCCTCTTCGGCCATTTGCAGATGGCGGTGCATCGCCCTGGCAGCTGCGTCCGAGTCTCCGGCGCGTACCGCGTCGAGTATCGCCCGATGGCCGCTGATCACCCGCTCGACTCCTTCCCGGATGGTCTCCTTGCGGGACTCCCGCAGCAGCTCCGTGAGGGGGGCCAGCATGATCGCGAAGACCTCGTTGCCGCTGGCCTGCACCAGGGCCTCGTGAAAGCGCAAGTCCTCTTGCAGGCAAAGCTCGGCATCGCCCGGGTGGCTCTCGATGGCCGCGATAGTCGCGGCCATCTCTCGGAGATGCTCCGGCGAGGCGTTGCGGGCCGCGATGCGGGCGATCTGGGTCTCCAGCGCCTGGCGGGCAACCACCAGGTCGAGCAGGGCTTTTCGGGAACGTCGGATCGCCAGGCCGATGACCTCCGCCGCCGCGCTGGCCGAGGGCCTCGCGACCCGCGGCCGACGACCTCGCTGGATTTCGATCAGGCCCCGAGCCTGGGCGGCCCGCAGCGCCTCCCGGAGACTGAAGCGACTGACCCCGAGCCGCTCGGCCAGCACGCGTTCCGCCGGGAGCTCCGTGCCCGGCAGCAGACGGCCGTCCACGATGGTGTGCTCGAGCTCCCGGATGATGCGGTCGATCTTGTCGGTTTGCTGAATTCGGCCGATCGTGTCAAAAGATTCCAGCATGACAGCTTGACATGGTAAGATATCTATATAAGAATGTCAACGTGGAGATCCGCTTCCCGTACCCGGACGTCCAACCCCTGGAGGTCCCGGATTCCTTTTCCGTGGAGCGTTTTGCCCTACCGGAGGTGGCCGCCCCCGCCCCGGCCGCGGAGCTGGTCCGACAGGCCCTGGACCGGCCCATAGGAACCTCGCGCCTGCGCGACTTGGCCCGGGGCAAGAAACGAGTGCTGGTCATCTCCGACGACGTCACCCGCCCTACACCCGTGGCAGACTTCGTCGCCGCGGTGCTCGACGAGCTGACAGCCGCCGGCGTGGAGGACAGCCAGGTTCGTTTCATCATGGCGCTCGGGACCCACCGGCCCATGACGCGCCCCGAGATGGAGTGGAAGCTGGGCGCGGAGGTGGTGAATCGCTACCAGGTCTTTAACCACGACTGGGCGGATCCGGAGTGCCTGGAGCACGTCGGGAGTACCGCGTACGGAGACCCGGTCTGGGTCAACCGCATGGTCAGGGAGAGCGACCTGGTGATCGGGCTGGGTGCAATCATGCCGATCGAGATCTGCGGCTTCACGGGCGGGGGCAAGATCCTGGTGCCGGGTCTGGGAGGAGAACTGACGGTCGACTCCATGCACTGGACCCGCATCGGCGTGTCACCACGGGAGATTCTCGGCAAACCCGACAACCCCATTCGGGCCTCGATCGACGCCCTGGCCCGCAAGGCGGGACTGCACTTCATCGTCAACGTCATCCTCAACGCCCGCAACGAGGTGGTGGCCGCAGTGGCGGGAGACATGGTTCAGGCCCATCGCGCCGGCTGCCCCGTGGCTCGGAATGTCTACGGAGTCCAGGTCGAGCGGGAGTACGACGTCGTGGTTGCGGACAGCTATCCGTTCGACATCGAATTCTGGCAAGCCAACAAGGCCCTGGATACCGCAGGGCAGTTCGTCCGCCGGGGCGGGGTCGTCGTGCTGGTCTGCCCGTGCACGGACGGCATCAGCCGCCCGCACGGGCGGGACGTGCTGGAGATCGGCTACCAGCCCATCGAAACCATCAAGGGTCTGGTCGAAAAGGGAACCATCCGGCACCTGGTAGTCGGGGTGCATATGGCCCAGGTCAGCGCGGTGGCGGTCGAGAAGGCGCGGCTCATCCTCGTGACACCGGGGATCACCCCGGAGGATGTGCGGAAAATGGGCTTCTCGTGGGCCGCGACTCCTCAGGAGGCCTTCCAGCAGGCAGTACAGCAGGCAGCCGAGCACCTGGGCGGGCAACCGAAGGTCGCCGTTCTGGAGGGGGCCGCTCGAATGCTGGTCTTGAGGGACAAGCCCGACTGAGCGGAGGACGCAGGTGGACGCGCGCTTCGAGTTCAAAGAAAAGGTAGCGGTGGTCACCGGGGGGGCCGGCGGTATCGGCACGGCCACAGCCGGGCGCCTGCTCGGCGGCGGCGCCCAGGTTATCCTGGCCGACATCGACGAAGCCGCAGGCTCCCGGAAGGTTCAGGAGCTGCAGTCCGAAGGCGGGCGGGTGGAGTTCGTGCGCCTCGACGTCTCGGACGTGGGGGCCATCCGAGATCGACTCGCAGCGGTTGTCTCCCGGCACGGCCGGATCGACATCCTGGTAAACGCCGCCGGCATCGACAGCCTCACCTCGGTTCCGGACATCACCCCGGAGGAGTGGGACCGGCTCCTGGCGGTGAACCTGCGCTCGACCTTTTTCTGCTCCCAGGAAGCCCTCAAATCGATGTGCCCCAGAGGCTGCGGCAAGATCGTCAACCTGGCCTCCGCCGCCGGTAAGATCGGAGGAGTTGCGGTGGGGGCGCACTACTCCGCCTCGAAGGCGGCGATCATCTGCCTGACCAAATCGCTGGCCCTCTACGCGGCACCCTATCGCGTCAACGTGAATTGCGTGTGTCCGGGACCGACTGCCACGCGGATGACCGACGCCTGGGGGGAGAAGATCAATACCGCTTTCGCCGACAGGATCCCTTTCAAGCGCTACGGGACCCCGGAAGAGGTAGCGGAGGCGATCTGCTTCCTGGCTTCAGACCGCGCCGGGTACATCACGGGAGAAACCATGGACGTGAATGGGGGGCTGGTCATGGACTGAGCGGTTCAGGTCCAAGACGCTCCGGCCGTAGGACCGGATCAGGGAAGACAAGCAAGAAAGGAGCAAGCCCAATGGAGTATCAAGTCCAAATCTGCCGCAACGGAACCACCAAGGCGCCCGGTCCGGAGATGTTCTACCTGCAGGACTGGGACAAGGAGTACACGCTGTTCACGTATTTTTTCATCCTGCGCGGCGGCGGAAAGACCATGCTGCTCGATACGGGTTGCGGTGACATCGACGCCATCAACCGCATGCTCGCTCAGGAGTTCGCCGGCAAGATCTCCTTCGACCTCCCCAAGGAGGAGACCACCGAGGCGCACCTGGCCCGGGCGGGAGTCGACCCGGCCAAGGTGGACTATGTCTTCCTGTCGCACCTGCATCACGACCACGCTTCGAATGTGGACCTGTTCCCGAACGCCAGAGTGGTGCTGTCCAAGAGGGGCTGGCTGGAGTACATGAAGAAGGAACGCCCCTACTACTACGGCGAGTCTCTGTTTCCCGTCCGCCCGATACGCTATATCGCCAGTCAGCCCGCCGACAAGCTGATCTTCGTGGAGGAAGAGCGGGAGGTGCTCCCCGGGATCACGTGCTTCTGGGTCGGCGGACACACGCCCGGCTGCATGGCCGTGCAAGTCGACACTGCTCGAGGCCGGGTGGTGTTCACCTCGGATGTAGCCTTTTTCGAACGCAACGTGATCGAGGAGCATCCCATCGGCATGTTCTACAACCTCTGGGAGTGCCACGAGGCGTACAAGCAGATCAAGCGCAGGGCCGACCTGATCGTCACGAGTCACGAACCGGAGGTACTTGCGCGCTTTCCCGACGGAAGGATCTGACGGGCCGGCGCACCTGCAACCGGCAGGGAGGTGCAGGACGTCCGGGTTTCGACACCGTGTTTCCCAAGATTTCCTTGACAACGGGCCGAGGTCTGCTATACTCATCAGACATGTGATGAGCTGATTGATTTGGCGCTGACTCGTGCAGTGCGGTTTCGAGGGAAAGGAGTCCCGCGGCCCGAGTTGGAGCGCCGCTGCGGGCGAGACCCGGGAGGTGCGAATGGTCGAAAAGCTGCCCAAAGGCTTGAAAGAGTTGTGCCCGTACTGCAGACCCATGGAGGCCCCGGCCGACCTGGGCGTCGAGCAGCAGCTGGAGATGTACTACCGAATGGCGCTGATCCGCGAGTTCGATACGAAGGTCAAGGATCTGTGGATGGAAAACAAGATCTACGGACTGGCCCACTCGTATATCGGAGCCGAGGCCATCGCCGTGGGCGCGTGTGCGGCGCTCAGGCCCGATGACTGGATCACGAGCACGCACCGCGGACACGGCCACCTGATCGCCAAGGGGGGCGACGTCCGTCGGATGATGGCCGAGCTGTTCGGCAAGTACGAGGGATACAATCGGGGCAAGGGCGGCTCGATGCACATCGCTGACGTGGAGAACGGGATCCTAGGGGCTACCGGGATCGTTGGCAGCGGCATGCCGATCGCCCTCGGGTCGGCGATCGCTTCGGACCTGCTGGAAAACGGGCGCGTCACGGTCTGCTTCCACGGAGACGGGGGCACCAATCAGGGGGTTTGGCATGAAACCGTCAACATGGCAGCCGCCTGGGATCTGCCGTGCGTCTTCGTGATCGAGAACAACCAGATGGCCATTGCCACGACGCTCAACCGCGTGACCCGAGAGGTCGAGCTGTACAAGCGAGCCGAGGCGTACGGCATCCCCGGCGTTCAGTGCGACGGGTACAACGTGTTCGACGTCTACGACAAAGTCCGGACGGC
>JAFGFV010000275.1 GCA_016930895.1 Spirochaetales bacterium
GGGGGAGAACGAGCGCAACTTCGCGGTGGAGCCGGTGGGGACCGGGCCGTTCCGGCTGACAGGGTGGGAGATCGGCAAGTGGGTGAGCTTCGAGGCCAACGGCGCCTACTTCAAGAAGCGACCCGAGGCAACCTCGCTGGTCATGAAGCGGGTGATCGATCCCATCATCCGGATGAACGAGCTGCGCAAGAGCCGGGTCAACCTGATCCTGGAAACCTCCCCCATGGACCGCCCGCAGGTCGAGAAGATGTCCCGGGTGGACATCGAGTCCTTCCTGCCGTACGCTTTCTACCAGGTGGCGATCAACACCGAGGTCTTCCGCAAGCCCGGGGCCCGGCAGGCCATGTCCATGGCCCTGGACCGCCCCAGCCTCGTGCCGCCCATCACCAACCGCGACGACGGCGTGGTGCTGAACCACGGGCCCTTCCCGTCGGACATCTTTGCCCGGAACATCCCCGAGTACGTCTCCACCCCGCTGCCGAACCTGCTGCCCTACGACGAGAAGGCGGCCCGGGCCCTGGCGCAGTCCAGCGGCCTGAGCGGCCAGAGCGCCATTCTCCTGTACCCCGACTCCCTAGGTGAGTTCGGGACTGCCATGGCCGAGAGCATCGTCGAGCAGCTCGCCGGCATCGGCCTCACGGTCGAGGCCCGGCGGACCGGGGACCAGGTGTTCCGGCGGGTGGTGTTCTCCGAGAAGTCCTACGAGCTCGCCCTGCTGTACTGCGACGGTTTCGACAACCTGTACTCGGACCTGGACCAGTGGTTCCACTCCGACGGCAGGAGCAACGTGTCCGGCATCGCCGACGCGGCCCTGGACGGGCTCTTGGAGGAGTGGGGCAAAGCGGTGACCACCGAGGAGTGGGTGAACCTGACCCTCCAGGTCAACCGCAGGATTTCGGAGCTCGCTCCGGCCATCTTCCTGTGCACGCTGCAGAAGGACGTGTACTCCCGCGGGCTGGAGGGCGTGGTGATCGCCACGGACAACCCCTTCCTGTCGGTCGAGCACTGGTCGCTCGGAGGGTAGCGCGCCCATGCGGTTCCTGCGCTTCCTGGCCCGGGAGCTGGTGGTCCACGGCGCGTTGTTCACGGTCGCGGGGACCGCGGCCCTGTCGCTCCTGTATCTCCTGTCCATCGGGGCGCCGCCGGAGAGCTTTGCCGAGACGGGGCGCTCGTTCCTGCTCCTGCTCGCCGGCTCCGAGGAATTCTCCATCGAGCACCCCGGCTTCAGCCCGGGTGAGATCATCGCCAGCGGGGCCGCCGTGACCCTTCCCCTGGCGCTGGCCTCGCTGTTCCTGCTGACCGTGGTGGCCCTTGGCGCCTCCGCCCTGGCCACGACCGCGCGTTACCGGGTGGAGGCCCACGGACAGCTGGGAGCCGAAGGCCTTCGGCGCTTTGCGGGCCTCCTGGCCTCGGTGCTGGCGGCGGTGCCGCTGTTCGCGGGCTTTTGGGTGCTCGCCACCCGCTTCGGCAGCCAGGCCCCCTTCCTGCTGATCGCGGTCACCACCATCTGCGTCGGCGGCCTGGCGTGGGACGCCACGCGCTTCCTGATGTCGGACATGGTCCGGCAGGTCGAGTCCACCCACGCGGCGGTCTTCGCCACCCTGGGACGGCCGCTGGGGGCGCTCTTGCCCCTGCCGGGCACCTTCTCCGGCTACCTGTTCTCCTCGAGCCTGCCGCGCTTTATCCCCTACCTGGCCGGCAAGGTCCCGGCCATCATCGGGGCGGTCACCATCGGGGAGATCATCTTCTCCTTTCCCGGGCTGGGGAGCACGCTGCTGGACGCGCTGCTGGCCGCGAACACGGACCTGCTGGTGGCCTCGGTGTTCATCCTCCTGTGCGTGAACGCCGTGGTGGCCTTCCTGGTCAAGTCGTTCTTGTTCCTGATCTATCCGAGGTGGTATGAGAAAGCCATATAGAGCGGCCAGGGCGCTGTTCCTGCTCGCCCTGGCATCCCCGCTGGGCCTGGCCTGGCTGCACCCCGAGCGGCTGCGGGCGCTCCTGGACCGGCTGGCAGGCGGGCCTCCCGGCGGGCTGGCGGGCGGGCTGGACCCTGCCTTCCTGGCCCTGCTGCAGTCCTCCTTCCGGCAGCTGTCCATTACCCTGGCCGCCACCCTGGCCCTGGCCATGCTCCTGACCGTGGCCCTGGGCTACCTGAGCGTGCTGTGGCAGCGCTTCGGCAGGAGCGGCTCGAGCGTGCTCAAGGCGGTGGAGTCGGTGCCGGCCATTCTCGTGGCCCTGTTCCTCTACGCCCCGGTCTCCGGCTACCTGGCCCGCCACTCCAGCGAGGCCTCGCAGCTGGTGTCCCTGCTCGTGTTCATCCTGGCCGCCACCCTGACCGTGCTCCCAGAGGCGGTGCGGGCGGTAGCTATTCCCCTCGGCGACCTGTACCATCGCAAGTACAGCCTCTCCTTCCGCTCCTACGGCTTCACCAAGCGGCGCATCCTGGGGGTCCTGATGGCTTCGCAGACCATGCGGGACACCTTCAAGCGCATCGCCGCCGGAATACTATTGAAGACCCTGGTCTTGGACTGCTCCTTCGGGTTCATCATCCAGCTGGGCTTCGGCAGCTACGGCACCCCGGCCCATGCCAGCCCCGGCGCCCTGATCGCGGCCAACCGCGACGCCCTGTTCGAGGGGGGCGACCCCGTGCTGTTCTGGCTGCCCTCCCTGCTCCTGGTGGCCATCAGCACCGCCTTCCTGCTGACCCTGGCCGACCGGGTGGAGGTGGCGGCGTGAGCGGCGGCGACAACGCGGCAGCGGCGCGCCCCGGCGTCCCGGCGGGGAGCGCGGCCTCCACGGTGCCGGCGGCACCTTCGCAGCCGGTGTCTCTCCAAGGCTTTTCGATCTTCCTCGGCGAGCGGCCTCTGGCCCGGGAGATCGATTTCGCTCCCCCGCGGGGCAGCTCCTCGGTGGTCATCGGCCCGACCGGCGTGGGCAAGTCGGTTCTCCTCAAGACCATCGCCGGGCTCCTGCCGGCCCGCACCTTCCGGCTGGAAGGCTCGATGCGGGTACAGGGAATCGATGCTTACGTGGAGGGCCGCAAGACCGGTCATGGCCGGTGGTCCCGGATCATGGAACGAGGCCTGGTGTTCGTGCCCGCGGAGAGCGCCCAGGCCATGAACCCCGCCCTTACCCTGGAGCAGAACCGGAGGCTCCTGGCCCCGGACTCGCGCCCGCTCATCGAACGCAGGCTGCGGGAGTATTTCGGCCTCGACTTCGGTTCCTTTGCGCGGCTGTATCCGGACGAGGTCTCCGGAGGGGAGCTTCAGCGCATCACCCTCATGATCCTGCTCTCCCGGCAGGGGGATCTGGTGCTGCTCGACGAGCCCACGGTCAACCTGGACCGGGACCTGCGCCGGCGGTTCATCGACTTCCTGAACGCGGAGCTCCTGCCCTCCCCGGACAACACGGTGCTGATGGCCAGCCATGACCTGGACTTCATCCAGGCCCTGCGGCTGGACGCGGCCTACGCCCTGGAGGATGCCCGGCTGCGGCGCCTGGAGGCCATCCCCCGGGCCAACGGATTCCAGAAGCCGGAGGCCCGCAAGGCTCCGGCCGAGGGACTCTCATTGCGCGATCTGTCCCAGAGCTACTTCAAGCGCGGGATCTTCGGGGAGCGCTCCTTCCAGGCCTTCACGGGGCTGACGGTGGAGTTCGGCCGCTCGGTCATCTACGGCATCACGGGCCCCTCCGGCTGCGGCAAGTCCAGCATGATCAAGGCGATCCTGCGCCTGTTGGACGGCACCCGGGGGGAGATCCTCCTGGACGGGGAGAACCTGGTCCGTCTGAAGCCCCGGGAGCGGGGCAGGGACCCGGTGGCCTTCCGCCCGTTCCGGCGGCGGATGGCGGTCGTGCAGCAGGACTCGCGCTTTGCCTTCTTCCCGGAGCGGCGCGTCCGGGATTCCTTCCGCCACATCGCCGAGCTCCAGGGAGGGCCCCGGAGCTACGACCGGGAGGAGCTGCTGGCGCGGCTGGAGCAGGTGGGCTTGGCGAGCGTGCACCTGGACGCCCACCCGCGCTCCCTGTCCTCCGGGGAGATGAAGCGCATCGACATCGCCCGGGCGCTGGCGGCCAAACCCGAGGTGCTGCTCCTGGACGAGCCCTTCGCCCATATCGACTTCGACACCCGCGCCCGGGTGATGCGGGCCATCTCGGAGTACATGGCGGAGAACACGACCATCCTGCTGGTGGTCACCCACGAGGACTTCGACCTGCGCTACTTCGTGGAGAAGAGTTACGATTTCCCGCAGCTGGTGGGGTAGGGCGCGGGAGGACCGGCAGAACTGCGCCGCGCGCGTCCAAGAGGCCGGGCTACGCCGGCAGCTCTGGCAAGACCAGGGCCGAGGGATACTCCGCCGAGTGGTAGACCCGCTCGTGCGCCACCAGCATCTCGTCGTCCCGGGCGGCGGGAGCGCCGGTGTTCAGGTTCCGGTCGAAGCGCGAGAAATTGCTCGAGGACACCTCGAGGCGCAGCGCGTGGCCCTTGGGGAAGAGGCAGGCGGTAGCCCAGAGATCGATCTCGAAGCGGTACACCCTGCCGGGTACCAGGGGCTGGGTGACGCGATCGCCATTGTGGTAGCCTCCCCGCAGGATCCCCTCCTGGATCAGCTGCGCGTAGCCGTCCGGGTAGACGTCCACCAGGGCGGCCGTGAAATCCGTGTCCAGCCGGTCCGTGGAGGCGAACAGGATCACCCGGATAGGCCCGGCCACGGTGAAGTCCCGCTCCAGCACGGGGCTGGTGAAGGTCAGGACGTCGGGTCGGGCTTCCACTGGGCTGCGGTCCCGGAGGTGCTCGGCCAGGTGCCAGAGGTTGATACCCTCGCTGCCGCAGACCGGGTCCGCCGGGTCGTAGCGGAAGCAGTCCTCCGTCGCCCCGGCGTTGGCCTGCCCCGCGGCGTGGTCCCCTGGGGTGGCCTTGCCCGCAGCGCCTTCGCCCTGGACCTCCCGCAGCAGGCGTCCGTCGCTCGGATCGACCCCCGCCCTGCCGCCGGAGGCCAGGTACCAGGACCGCATCCTCACCCCCGGCGGAGGCCAGCTGTCGGCGCTCCGCCACTGGTTGGCCCCCATCACGAAGTAGCTCACCCGGGGCCTGCGGTCGAAGCCGTTGTCCAGGCCCTTGAGGAAGCAGTCGAAAAAACGCGTCAGGACGGCCCAGCGCCTCTGGGCGGCCGCGGGTCCCAAATCCATCCGTCCGGCCCGGGGCCTGAAGTCCGTCGAGAACTCGTGGTCCCCGGGTCCCAGGAACAGCCACTGCCGGTCCTGGGTTTCCGCCGAAGGAGCCTTCTTCCGCATCCGGGCCCAGTCCTCGTAGGTGGAGCGCAGGAACACATCGTACCACCCCCCGATGTGTAAGCAGGGCAGGTCGATCCGTTCCGCCGACAGGTTCCGCTCTTCCCAGTACGCGTCCCGACAGGGATGGTCCATCCATTCCTGGTAGATCCGGCTGGGCGTGCCCGCCCGGGCGTCGATGCAGCCCAGCGGAAGACCTCGGAGGTCCAGGCGCAGCTCGTTGGTGTAGGTGCGGCTGTCCATGGTGATGCTCCAGCCGCCCATGGTCTGGAGGCAGAATGCCCCGCTGTTGTACGCCCAGTTGGCGTACAGGTCCATCGAGGTCGTGGAGGGAGCGGCGCACTTGAGCGCCGGGTGCTTCTCTGCGGCCGCGGCCCAGCAGGTGTAGCCGTAGTACGACTCTCCCATAATGCCGACCCGGCCGTTGCTCCAGGGCTGCCGGGCGATGCAGTCCACCGTGTCGTAGCCGTCGCGCCCCTCGTTCACGAAGGGGACGAAATCGCCCTCCGAAGCGAAGCGCCCCCGCACATCCTGGATCACGCAGGCGTAGCCGCGTCGGGCCCAGAAGCGGCCGATCACCGGCATCCAGCAGTAGGCCTCGCGCTTGCCGTAAGGCATGCGCAGGAGGATCGTCTCGGTCGGCGCGCCGCCGGCAGGGAGGTACAGGTCGGCGCAGAGGCGCACCCCGTCGCGCATGGGGATCCACACGTCCTTCTGCCGCCTTGTGTTGCGGACGCGCACCTCCCGGTCGTCGCCGATCTTCAGGAACGGCATGGTCAACCAGCCCGAGATCTTCTCCACGGTTTGGGCTGCGAACCACCTGGCGTCCTGCCACAGAAACATGGTCTCCCTCCGGGCGCGAAGCGGGAGGTTGCCTACGGCCTAGTAGGCCGCGTTACCGCAAGCGTTTGCTCCCCGCGTACGCGCAAACCCGCAAGCTGGATTCCGCCCGTGGAACAACGCCCGTCGCGCCGAGGATGGGTCGCCGTCGGGCGGCAGGACCGTGAGGGCGGTCAGGACAACTGAGCGCCCGAATCCGCGAACGCCTGAACCAGAAGCGCCGTCAGGCCCAGGGCTCTTCCCCAATGTCGAAGATACTCCGTGTCCAGCGCCCCCCCCTGCACCTTGATCACGCCCGTGACGTCCAGCCACTGGCGCTCTGACACCCTGCCGCCAAGCTCGTACCACTGGAGCTTGTTGAGGATCATGTCCTCCGCCGTGGCCACGGGGAATTTCTGGCCTTCCTCCTGGAGAGTCTCTTCGCGCCGGCGTCGCAATGCGGTGCGGGGATATGGCTCTTCCGGCGGGACGAACACGTCGATTTTGATCGAGGTGGGCAGGTGAATCAGGTTGAACGAGGAGCGGCGCTCGATCGCCTCCGCGATGGTGAGCTCGTCGACGTAGTACAGCTTCCGCAGGGTCTGGGCCAGAGGGGCAATCTGCGTCCGTTGGATGTCGGCGACCAGATCAATGTCGAGCGTGGCCCGTGCGATTCCGTAGATGGAACTGGCCACTGAGCCGCCGATATAGTAAGGGATGCTCAGTCCCTCAAGGGCCTGCGCCACCGGAAGCATGGCCTCGATGATGTCCGGAGCGTTCACTCTCCGCCTTGCCCGAGGCATGCGGCGACCTTGCGGGCAAGAGCCTCGCCGTAGTGCAGGCGGATGAAGAGCAGATCCAGCTCCACGGGGTCCTTGCCCTGGTTCGCCCTGGCAATCGCACGTCGCGACAGTCCGATGACCAGCTGGGAAAGCGACCGCACCTGGCTCAGCTTCTGGGCAGGACTCTTGCCCCGCAGCAATCTTAGCAGCACTTGCTCCGCGTCCAGCCGTGTGTCGTAGGACTGCGTGGTTTCCATGTTCCCCATTAGAATACATCACAAGAACAGAGGCATCAACGAGGGGAGACACATAGCTGCTCCCCTCGGGCGTAGTCCTCAGGGCCTGCACCTCGTGGGGCTTGCGCATTTCGCTGTGGTAATTTAAACTTAGACTGCAAGTCATAATAGATTTCTTCGCTATTCAGACTTCGTGAACAGCAGGGTGCACCTACAGTGGAACGCGGGTTGGCGGGCCGATACGAGACCACCACGGTTGCGGGCGAGCGGGTGCACGCTTTCGTTCCGGCTCCACTGCCTCCGATTCCGCCCCTGGCTCTGGATGCAACCGTGCAGCGGCAACTGGAGTCTGCGGGGCTTGCCCTGGGGCGGCTCGACGGCGTATCGACTCTCTTGCCGGACAAGTCCCTGTTCCTCTACGCCTACGTGCGCAAGGAGGCGGTGCTGTCCTCCCAGATCGAGGGGACACAGTCCTCGCTGTCGGACCTGCTGTTGTTCGAGCTGCAAGAGGCCCCCGGGGTGCCAATCGATGACGTGACCGAGGTCTCCAACTACGTCTCGGCCCTCGAGCACGGGCTCGCCCGTCTGAGGGAGGGCTTCCCTCCGTCCAATCGCGTGCTGCGGGAGATCCACGCCAGGCTGCTTTCCAGCGGGAGGGGCAGCAGACAGGAGCCAGGGGAGTTCCGACGCTCCCAGAATTGGATCGGAGACACTCGCCCCGGCAACGCCTCCTTCGTGCCGCCGCCGCACACGCGTGTCGAAGACTGCATGGGGGATCTTGAGAGATTCCTTCACGGCAGCGATCTGCCAGTTCAGCTGCGGGCTGGCCTCGCTCACGTGCAGTTCGAAACGATCCACCCCTTCCTGGACGGCAACGGACGGGTGGGCCGCCTGCTGATCACACTGCTGCTTTGCCATGGCGGGCTGCTTCGGGAGCCTCTCTTGTATCTCAGCCTGTACCTGAGGCAAAATCGCAGCCGGTACTATGAGCTGCTGGACCGCGTGCGCCATACCGGCGATTGGGAACAGTGGCTTTCCTTTTTCCTGCAGGGTGTGTTCGAAACCGCGGAAAGTGCCGTCTCGACCGCGGGTCGGTTGGCGAAGATGTTTTCGGCTGACCGAGCCACGGCGCAGCACGGTGGACGTCGAGCGGGTTCGGCACTCCGTGTGCACGAGGCCCTCAAGGCCCGGCCTCTCCTCTCCCTGGCCCAGGTCTGCCGTGCCACCGGGCTTTCATTTCCTGCCGCCTCCTCGGGGATGGGTTTGCTCACCGATCTGGGTATAGCTCGCGAGCTGACTGGTCGGCGCCGCAACCGCCTCTTCGTGTACGACCAGTACCTGTCGATTCTCAACGAGGGGATCGAAGCGGGGTGAGCGCAGGATCCTCGACGGGAGGGTAGGCGAACCCCGCAGCGCCAGACAAGCCCTTGGAGCGCATCTGGAGCCCCTCGGGGCTCCCGCCGAATGGCCAACACCGCTCGAGATCCGGCGCCGGTGTGATCCTCGTGCGGTCGCGTTACCGGTCTGCGCGGTTGCTCCCCACCAGCCCCAGCAGCACTTGGCCCGCGTCCGCCGGTGTGTCGTGGGACTACCTGGTTTCCATGTTCGCCATCACCGTCGCGTCGAGCTCCTTTTGGCGCCGTCGATAATAAGGGGGCACGACGTTTGCGCTCGAGGTCACCCGTCCTCGGGGAACGCGAATCCGGTTGAACCACCCCCAGCTGGTCAGCAGATCCCGCTCGTAGTAGCCGTTGCGTCGATCCTTGCCGGCTCGCTCCGGCCGGATCCCTCGGCCCATCCGCTCCTGCAGCGCCAGATCCATCGTCCGCTCCATCAACCCCTTGATCGCCTCCTTCGCAACCACTTGGCAGTCCTCGCCACTGACCAACCTCCTGTATTCCCGCGGGTACAGTGGCATACTCATCTCTGTCAGTACATTCATGGCATTCCTCCATCGTATGGTTTCGCTGACCAGGAGGAATGCCATATTTTTCTCCCTGACACAATCTATCGTACACTACATGTGGCTCCAGCGCGGAGCAGAAGGACCCGGGAATGGCGTATACTGGGTACCAGGGGTCGCGATGAAGAAGTACGTGCCCATCCTGCTGTCCCTGCTCGTCCTGGCGGTCATGTCCTGCGCCACGGTCGGGGGGGACGAGAAGATCAAGGACACCGTCGAGGACATCCGCAAGAAGGAGGCCGAGGCCGAGAAGAAGCGGAAGGAGCGGAGGGAGCGGGAGGGGGACAAAGAAAAGGAGTGGAGGTGCGAGAACCGGGAAGAGGATCGCGATGACTCCCGTCGGGGGGAGGGTGGGGCGAATCTGGCCTGGCTGGAGTACGTCGCTTCGATCCGCTTCGCTGCCTACCCGTACGCTCCGAGCTCACCCTACGCCTTCAGCACC
>JAFGFV010000276.1 GCA_016930895.1 Spirochaetales bacterium
CCTCAGCGACGAGAACACCCAGGCTGCGGCCGGGGAGGCGTGCCTCGAGTCTCTCGGGGCCCTCGCCGTCGGACAGACGGTGCTTCCCGCCCTGCCGCGGCCCGCCACCACCGTGGCTCTGGCCGAACGGCTGGCCCGGGAAGCCGCAGCCTCCCGCCCGACGCTGGTCCTGGCGATCGGCGCCGGCACGATCAGCGACCTGGGCAAGATGATCTCCCTGAACCTGGATGTCCCCAACTGGTGCGTGGCCACCGCTCCGTCCGCAGACGCCTACGGGTCGGGAACAGCGGCCACCAAGTCCGAATACCGGGCCCTGGCCGTGCCGTGCCGTCCAAGCGAGCGGATAATCTGCGATCTGGAGATTCTCGAACGGGCGCCGCGCATCCTGTTTCTGGCCGGGTTGGGGGACCTCCTGGCCAAGTTCTTGGCCTTCCTGGACTGGAACGTGACGGGCCTGATCACGGGGGAATACTACTGCCCGGAGGCGGCCGAGCTGGCCCTGGAGTCGGCCCGCCGGGCCATCGCGGCGGCGGCGCTGCAACGCACGGACTTCCCCGGGGCGGTCGCGTCCCTGACCGACGCGCTCCTGACCTCCAGCTTCGCCATGCAGGCGATGGGCAACTCCCGCCCGGCCGCAACCGCGGAGCACACGGTCGGCCACTTCTGGGAGATCTCCCATGCGCCGGAGAATGTCGAGTGGAGACTCCACGGCCTGCTGGTGGGTCTGGCTGGCCGCCTGATGCTGCCAGGATACTCCGCCTTCTATGCGCAGCTGCCGGCGGGTGCCGGCCGGGAAGCCGAGCGGGGCGGCCTGGCCGCGGCAGCGGCACAGGGACCGGCCTGGGAGAAGGACCTCGATCCGGGCATGCGGCCTTACAGCCGATGGATCGCCGAAGAGGCCGACCCGGAACTCTACCAACCAGCCACCGTCGCCGCCCACCTGGAGCGCTATCGGGAGCACCGTTCCGCGATCCGCGGGCTCGCCCAGTCCCTCCTCGGCGAGCTCGAGCAGGCGGTCGGGGTTCTGGAGGAGGCGGGGTATCCCTTCAGGCTTCGTGACTACGGGCTGGGCGCCGAGCAGGTGCTGCTTCCCTTCCGCTACGTCCGGGCCCTGCGGCGCCGCTTCAGCTCCTTCAACCTCATGCACGAGCTCGGGCGGGAAGGCGCCGTTCTGGAAACGATCCGCCAGGGGATCGAAAGCCTGCGCTGAGCCCGGGGCTTACCAGCGATTGTTGTTTCCGCTCGAACGTACCCTGCCCTGAATTCGTGCGCCCCGCAGATCGGCGTTGTTGCCGGTGATGGTCACGTTCCCCCGGATGCGGGTGGCGCCGTGACCCTGCCCGATGATGGTGACCTTGATGGCGCTTCTGGGCGATCTCATGGGATTGCTCCTTTTTGCCTCGGGGATCATGCCGGGCGATGAGCCCGAAGTCCGAAGGGGACAAGACCGCGGGACAGATGGGTCAGCGGGATTCAGAGAGGCGGGTCTGTCGAGGCCGTCCTCACCGCACGGCGCGTCCTTCGGCGCCGTGTTGTGCACACGACACAGTATAGCCCTGATTCATCCGGGATCCAGGATGTGCGCTCGACCTGGCAGGGACATCCAGACCGCAGCTCGCACGCCTGGTGGAAAACGACGAAGCCCCGCGGGCAGGCAGGGCTGTAACTAACTATCCTGTAGATATTTGTCTACAGCGACCGATGGGAATCGAACCCACATCTCCAGCTTGGAAGGCTGCGTTCGCGAGCGTAAAAGCTGTATGCGGATATCATCACTGCATGTAGTCAAGATACTAACCTTATATGGCGAATATAGATACGTTCGGATCGCCTTGGGACCAGTCTGGTATCATATCTGGCATCACGGAAGTCTGGCGTCACGGTTGTTCTCGTGCCCGCCATTCCCCGGCCCGATCGCGTCGCCGACCCGCAGCGACGCGGCTTGGAGCTGGCCAACCCCGCCCTCATCCTCCAGCTCGCTCTCCCATCGTCGGAAGCATGTGTCTGTACAAGATGTACGCCCCCAGTGCTCCCTTCAACTCCGCGACCTGCTCGTCTGAGTAGGATTCAAGCATCGTAACCACCTCACGGATTGCCTTGCGACCTGAAACCTCGGTACGTCCCCACACAAGGTAGTCCAGCGAAGCTCCCAAATACAGCGCGATCTTCACCAGGATATCGCCGGGCGGCAACTCATCCGTGTGCCAGTATGCAGCAAGGGTGCTGTACGGGACCGCGTTGTCCTTGCAGAACCTGTTGCGGCTCGCCCCGCGACGCCTGAACTCAGTCTCCACTCTGTCATAGAAGGCATGCATCGATCGTCCTCAGAGAGCATATTATCGCGATATAGCTATTATGTCAACTAAAAAACGTCAAGATAGCGGCAATTGGCTTGATCCTTTGAGGCGAAGCGACTACTTTTGGCAGTGGTTCTCGTGCCATGACGGCGAGAATTCTGACCAGCGTTGCTCCGTTGGAGGCTTGGCTGGGCGACCTCCTGGACTGGAGAAAGGGGCAGATGTCGCCATGCCCCGGGGCCGTTGGGGTTGATCACCTCAGCGGAAAAGCCGCTTGCTCCTTCGGCGGCTGCCCCGGGGTCTTTTCGAGGAGGAGTGTCGGTATCGAACCAAAGGAGGGGACCGTGGAGATGCTGTTGAAACCAGGGCGGCTCATCGACTTCGGGCGAGTTGGCGACCCCGTCGATCAAGTGCCTGAGTGGTGGAAGCGGTGGAACGAGCTGCGTCAGCGGGGAGTGAGCTTCGAGAAGCTGCTCAAGCTCAACAGCCCGAACGCCAAGCTCCCGGGGCCGCTGCGCGGGAAGGGATTCGACTACCCCTCGGACTACAGACCGGCCCCCGAGCGATTCCCGAAGAACGTGGTGATTTGCCTGGGCTCCAGGACCGGCCGCGATGGGCGCACCCGCTTCCTGTCGGTCGAGATCCCAATCAATGACCTGCCGAAGCGTAACCGCCCGAGGGCAGAGCGGGAGGCCGATCGCGTTCGCATGGAGGAGCTGTTCACGACGCACGGCAAGTTCGTTCAGTGGACGGCGCTACGCCTATTCAGGAAGTACAGCGCTCTGGCCGAGCAGCACCTGGGGATGTTCAAGACGGTTCAGCACGGTGGCTATCGGGCCGAGGACTTCGAGAGTCTGATCTGGGAAGCCATCCTATTCGAAAAGGGCACTGGCGTCGATGCCATCGAGAAGTTCGTGGGTGCCTGGGTCCGCGACGGGATGGAATCGAAGGGCAAGCACGACATCCGGATCATCTCGCTCACCGAGAAGCTCGACCACATGTGGGAGTGGTTGAGGTCCGGTGGGCGTATGACGCCTGCGATCTTCAACCCGGACCAGAACACGCGACCGACCGTCAGGCACAGTCTCGCTGCCGGGCCCAGGTGGGGTAGGCGGTTGAAGAAAAGTGAAGAAAGTTGCGATTTTGGGGCTGAGGACTCGGAAAACTCCCATAACTATATAGGGAGAGAGAGAAAGAGCGTTGACCTCGGGACTCGGTTCATGACCCCCGAGGAAACGGTGATGTACGCCAAGCGCTACCTGCGCCCGGGTACGCCATGAGCGGGCGACACACTTTTGGCTCTATAGGTAGAGGCCAGCAAGGAGACCGGGAACGGCCCCTTGCCCCGCGACACGGTTCCCCCTCGACCCTTGCGGTCGTTGCATGCTTTCGCGGGTCAGATCTCCTTCTCTCGCCAGGGTGCCCCTGGGTTGGCCCCCGGGGGCACCACTTTCACCCAAGGAGGATAGCATGAGCGAACAGTTGAGCAGCTTCGACGACTTCCTCGCCTGGGAGCGTGCCAGCCGGGACACCATCGATCTGAAGAAGATCTACATCGACGTCTGCGGCGACCTGAACGCAGGGCTCATGCTGAGCCAGTTGATCTACTGGTGCCTCCCCGACGCCGAAGGCGAGAGCAAGCTCCGCGTCTACAAGAACGGAATCGGGTGGGTCGCCAAGAGTAGGGCTGAGTGGTGGGAAGAGACCCGCCAGTCACCCCGCGAGGTGGACCGTGCGAAGACGATCCTGGTGAGAAAGGGCTTTGCCGAGGTCAACCAGTTCAGGTTCGACGGCCTGAGGACCGATCACTACCGTCTGCTGCCCGAGGGAGTGCTCGCGGCGCTTAACGAAATCTTGAGGAATCCTCTCGCCAACCCGTACAAGAGGCCCAAGAGTGGCCCCGGTGTTACCGAAAAGGGAATACCCATGTTACCGAAAACGGAATACCCATGTTACGAGAACTGCAAGACCCATGTTACCGAAAACGACATTCCTACTATAACAAAGACTACGACAAAGAGTACGACAGAGACTGTAGGAACGCCACTTCAACAGACTTCAAGAAACTTCAAGAAACTTGAAGCAGATCAGAGCAGAGCGTTCGCGGACGAGCCGCTCACGTTCCCCTCACCAACCCCTGATGATTCGAACGTTGAACAAGAGGCGTTGGCGGAAGCAGCTCCGACCGGAGCACAGAGTCAGAACAATGTACGCGCCGCCGGTGAGCGCCCAGAGCCATGGATGTACACTCTCGCGACGCGCATCGACGACCGCGTCTGGTTGACCCGCAAGATAGTCGTGCACCTCGCTGCCCCAACCTTCCGTCGCATGCGGGAGCGGGGGCTCGATAGCTTAGAGTATGTCGAGGCCGTCGCCAGTCGCTTTGACGAGCCGTGCCCGACAGAGCACCTGATCTCGGAGATCAACCGAGACCTGAACTTCCCAGACGAAGAAGAGCACGACGAGATCCGCGCTCGTGCTTCCCCGGCTGCCGCTACGGCATGACTTTCACCGCCGGGAGATGGATGCCTCCGCGTCGCGGAGCGGGCCCAGGAAAAAGCTGCGGCCAAGGCCGCTAGGAGGGTGAGAGATGGACACGAAGCTACGAAAGGGCTGCCCGTATAAGGGCCAGATCGAGAGCTGCCTGCTTGCCGAGTGCAACCACTGGCAGCATAGGTCAAACCGATGCGCCTTCGACGAAGAGCCTAAGGCTCCGAAGACCCCGAAGGCATCGAAGTGAGCGCGCTGAAGACCCTGGTCATCACGGTCACCAACCATGACGGGCGGTGCCGGATCGGGGATCTCGGATACATCGAGGGGGACGCAGGACCTTTCGAGCGGGTCGTAGACCTGCCCCAGGACCTGGAGCCCCTCAACCTTGAGAACGCGATCCTGATCGCCGACAACTCGCCGGGTGGGGACCGGGATGGCAACAAGTTGCCGCCCCGTGAAAACCCCTACAGAGGCTTGTGGAGAGTTGGGGACCAGCACTTCATGCTGATCAAGGTCAACATACCGCTGCGAAGCGGGAACCAGGGAAGGGAGCCGGATGCTCCTGTGAAAACCCGTCGTGGGAGATCGAAGGGGCCGAGTCAAGGCCGAGCGGTCGGAATGCATGCCGACACCGCCAGTGCGCTCAGCACGTATCAACTGCTGGAGTCGCACTACGCCTCAACGCTCGTGTTCATGACTCGGGAAGCCCAGGTCGCCCGTGATTGGGCCGAGCAGGATCAGAAGGCCTTGCGAGACAGCTTGGAGAGACGAGCGCGTGCGGAGGCGAGCGTGCATCCCCTGCTGCGGGGTACGACGTTCGCCCTGGGGGTGCACTGATGGCCACCTGTACAGTCTGCGGCCTGGAAGACAGAGCCACTTTGGCGCTGATCAACTCTCGCCTGAGAGCAGGGGACAGCCCCGGCAGTATCGCCAAGGATTTCGAGCATACGGGGATCACCCGGTTCAGCCTGATCCGGCACCGCGATGGCGAGCACCACCTCGAAGGGGCACGCTCACTGCTCCCTGTCGACGAGGCACAAGCGCCCGTCGAGGGAGACGAACACCGGGGCGTCGCTGAGTCCGAGGGAATGGGGTTCGCCCAGGTGCTGGGTAAGCTGGAGAACACCCTATGCAGGGTGGAGGGCGTCCTTGAGAGGGCTATCAAGGAGGGTCATAGCAAGGGCTTCCATGAGGCCGTCAAGAGCCTCCTGGCGGTTGTTGACAGGGTGTCAGCGCTCAAGGGATGGGTGAACAGTGGGTCCTCGGCTCAGGTGCAGGTGCTGATCAGGAATGAGGTGCAAGGGATTGGGGATGACGTGATGGCGGTCATTCGAGAGTGCCCACGGTGCTGGCCCAGGTTGTCGAAGATCCTGGACCCTGAGGCCGTTGACGCAGAGTTCGAGGTCAGAAGTAATGAGCCATCGGCCTCGGCTGCCAGACCCCCCAGGCGTCGCACATCCGCACGCGAAATGGCTCAAAATGAGTGATCTCCGCACAACACTCGCACAACGTGTGCGGGCCGAGAACGAGTTCCGGCGCAAGCACCCCGGGATGTTGAACGTCTTCGGTATGGTGCTCCCCCCACGTCTCTCGCGGGACAGGTGGGAGAAGGTAGCCGCGGAAGTGTCCGCCCGGGACGCTGCCCGGGACGCCGAGAGGAACAAGCCTCAGCCCCCTGAAGACCCCTGGGACAAGCTTGAAAGGCAACTAGAAGGCCAGGGTTGAGACATCTGGCATCACAACTGGCATCACGACGGGTCTGCCACTGAGACCATGTCGTGCAAGTCTTGGCTTAGCAGAGACTTCGCCGAGACGTTCATTCCATGTCCCGAGCTTTCATAGCTCGGGCAGGAGGAAACCCTATGCGCCTGAAGGGATCTGCTGAGGAGCTTGCAGTCATGACCATGTTCGTGACTGGCGTCAGCCCTGCGATGGCCAGGGAGATGATGACCCCCCCGCGACGTGCTGCCGCAGTGAGGACCTACTCGCGGATCGGGGCGAAACTCCTACTGGAGATCGAGCTTCGGCGCGGTGATCGTCGAGCTGGCTGACGTTTGGGTCCCATCTACCCGGGGGGTGTTCGGAGAAGGGAGGGGGGACTCGGGCGCGGGCCGGTATATATATAAAGGCTATCGGAAGAGGAAGTGCTACCGCGCTCAGGCTCCCGGGGGACAAATGTAGAAACGTTCCACATTTGCAGGAGGCCTACCGTCCAGGCCGGGAATTGTCTCGAATGAGACGAATACCTGGCTGGGCAGTTGTCTCAAATGAGACGACTGAGCCCCATAACTGGACTGGCTACCTCGACGACATCGGCTTGGCTCGCACGACCGCTGACGCACCTTGGGGGATTACTTCCCGTTTTGGGGAAGTATTCCCGTGATCGCCACCCGGTCATCCTGGTCGAAAGATCAGGAAGTGACCCGGGCGCAGGACGGCGCCAGGCCCCCCCCTCCCCCTGTGGGAGGGCATCCCAAGGAATTAGGGATGTATCCCCAAAAATTAGGGATGCCGAGCGACCACCCCCGGGGACTGTGCAAAACGCACACACCCCTCCCCTTGCGGGAGGGCATCACGTTCGCAAGGAGATCGAACATGCAAGACGACAAGACGGGGCCTGATTCCACCACGCCAGTAGCCGAGCCTTCCCCGCCCCCCGGGGAGCGCACCTTCCCCAGGTGGATGGCTCAGTTGCCAGACGACCTCAAGGAGGACGAGTCCCTGGCCAGGTACGCCAACCTGGGCGAGTGGGCCGCCGCCCACCAGGAGCAGGCCACCCAGCTCCAGGCCGCGCAGGAGCAGCTCACCACCCTCCAGGCCGCCGAGCAGACGCGTCAGGCAGCCGAGCAGGCCGCGGCAGCGAGTGCACCCCCCACGCCTCAAGACTTCGAGGGCCTGTCCTGGGCGCCTCCCGAGATCCCGCCGCAGCACGCGGACGCCCTGGTGCCCAAGGAGTGGCGTGGACCCCTGGCCCAGGCCTTCGCAGATGCCGGGGTGACACCCGATCAGGCACAGAAGCTCTTGGGGGTCATGAACGGCCTCCAGATCGAGCAGCTCCGGAAGATCCACGCTGCCGACCAGCTCAATCAGCGGAAGGCCCTCGACCAAATCAAGCAGCACTACGGCAACGACTTCGAGGGGGCCATGGTCGAGTGCAACCGCGCCCGGAAGCTGTTCGCGAGTGACGAGCTTCGTAACCTGCTGAACCAGCGACAAGCCGACGGCTCGATGCTCGGTGACCACCCCGTCCTGATCCAGCACTTCGTCGACCTGTACAAGAGGATCGGCGAGGACTCGTTCAGCCCCGGTGAGACCGCCGGAGGCAAGCCCCCTGCCGACTCGCTGGAAGCCCTGTATCCCAATTCGCCCGAGCTGCATGGCACCGGGCGCAGACGCTGATCCTGCAAAACGCAGGAGGTCTCTTGCAAAACGCAGGAGGTCTCTTGCAAAACGCAAGAGGCTATCAACCACAAAGGAGGCCGAGATGGCCAAACCCAAGACCGCAACCGACCGGCGCATGTTCGCGCTGGCCGACGGAGCCCGCAAAGGCGGGTTCGAGACTGCCAAGGCCGGGGATGAGGCCCTGGCCAGCGAGATCCCCATGGCGTTCAGGGGTGACTGGGCTCCCCTGGCCGACCGCCAGAGCTACCGCAAGGAGCGCTTCGAGCCCGGGCAACCGGCGCATTTCGTGAGGATCAGCCCATGAGCGATCCAACCCCCATGATCCCCCCGGATCTCGACGAAGACCTTGCTTTTGGCGAGCGCCTGGGCAAGATGACCGAGGCCCAGCTTGACGCCGAGGAGCAGCGGCTCCGGGACCGGCTGGACAGATCCCTTCTATCGGAGGCCATGGATGAGTGACCTGGACACCTTCAAGAAGACCATCGCGGATCGCCGCGAGGAACCCGAGCTGGACTACGACACCAGCGACGAGGACGAGCTGAGGGCCCTGTACCCCAGCCTGTCCAACCTCCCGTATCGGAACACCAAGGCCAGCCGAGAGGCTGCCCCCACCGAGCTGCGGGAGTCCCAGCAGCAGGTCAACAAGGACGGCGCGGAGTACGCCAGCGACGCACAGTACCCGATCCTCCAGTTGGCCCGCGACTACTTCCAGGAGCAGCTCGATGCCCTGGACGTCCCGGCCCGCATCAAGCACCGACTGGTCGACGACTTCAAGCGAGCTGTCGAGCAACACCCCTCGAAGATCGAGCTGGCCCGAACCTACCGCGAGGTGGTCAACCGGGTGCTCGGCGGAGTGGGCGCGATGCAGCGGGCCGAGGACCGCCGCGAAGAGCTGGCGAGCCTGTACCCCTCGATGAGGGGCATATTCTGAGCGAATAGAGGGTCCATATGAATCTCCGGTTCGGCGGCGGCGCCCTGCGCCGTCCGCGGCAACCGGGTTCTATCGCACAGCACGGAGCACTCCTGGCTCAAAGGATCGGGCGAGTAGGCCCGCGCCTTCTCCAGCGAGGCAAGGACCTTGGCGTCGTCCACCCGCGCATACACCGCGCGATCGCAGCCCTTTCAGTCCCTCGCCACCACAGTGTCGTAGAGCCCGTAGTGGGTCAGGCCCACGTGGCTTTCGATTCCCGTGTAGCGGAGCGAAGGGTCTTCGTAGCGGCGGAAAGCAAAGACAGCCTGGTTCATCTGCTCGGTATTGAACACTCTCAGCCGCACGAGCAGATGGAAGTCCTTGACGGTCAGGCCGGTGACGGCCAGAAATACGTCCGGTTCGAGCTTGGTTATGACATCTTGAAGCGTGTTTTCCCGGAAATCCGTCAGGTACATGAATGCAGGGATGCGTGTGGCGAACTTGATCAGCTTCTCCTGGACGAGCTTGCGCTTGGACTTGTACTCCTTCTCCTCGTCAGTCAGCTCCTTCATCTGCTTCGCGGTCAGGTCACCGTCCTTGGCTTTGTGCTTGAGTTCCTTGACCTTGCCGCTCTTGTTGATGATCGTCTCGATGACGTTGTCGCCAAGCGCGCGCCAGCCCTCGATACGCTCGACGGCCGCCATCGCCTCGGGATTCTCGAGGATGCGCCGTAGAGTGTCGTTATCCACGTTCACGAGCAGCGCGGACTCCCACTTGCGAGCCAGGAGCGTGGCCGAGGTGCCTGCCATCGCGATATCGAGAATTCCGCCCGCATCAATCTGTGTCATATTGGCGCCGTCATAGGCAAGCACGGGAAGGAATGACACTAGATCCTTGACCGCGTTCTCCGGGTTCGGCTCGCTTGGAGAGAGCCCGATTCCGTACTCGGATAGTTGCCGCAACGCACGGGTGGGCGCGAAGTCGAATACGAAGCAGACAGGCTTCAGGATCTCCTCTTCGTTCGGATTGTCGCCGTTGGGATTCTTGATTGACCACGGCGACTGTACCCGGAACGCAGCCTGAAAGTAGGTCTCGGGTGATTGCAGATTGCGGAGCATCAAGATCGACGACCACTGTGGGACGGTCACACCGGTCGTGAGCTTGCCGCACGAAAGCGTGATCGTCTTCGTCTCGAATCCGCTACCGATGGCCGAACGCACTGGCGGCAAGGCATCGAGCCCGATGCCCGCCGATACGCCGGCCGCGACAACGACGTTATAGTCGCGCCAGAACGTGTTGTACTTTGCGTCGAGCAGATTGGCCATTGCGTGACAAGCCGCAACGTTTGGCAAGAGCCAGAACGAGTGCTGAAGGTACGGCAACAGACGAACGTCCGAGTACGGAAACGGCGGTCGTGTCCCGGTTCTCAGGCTCTCAACCACCCGAGGCGAGTAGGAGCCCCGGATGATGTCCAGCCACTTCTGAACGTCGCTCTTGTGCTTGAACTGCGCAGCCTTACCCCTGCCGGAGGCCGCGAAAAACTCGTTGAGGTCAAACTCGTCGAACTCCCCCGCGTTCGCGACTGCGAGCAGCTCGTCCGGCATTTGATACGTGAGCAGGCGGATCTGCGGCAGCGCGCCATACGGGTTCCATTTGTCCCGGTTTTTCGCGGCGAAGTCTTCCTTGGCGCGTTGCTCATCCGTGTACGTCCAGTTGAAGATCTGCTCCTCGATGAACTCGCCGGTGGCCAGCGCCCTGAACGGGGTGCCGGAGAGGTAAAGATACGCCTTGGTCGTGATCGGAAGGAATTCGACTTCCTTCACCGAGAGTGTGCCGAGATCTTCGTTTACCGCTTCCAGACCGGCCGCATACTCAAGCTTTGTCTCTTTCTTGGAGACCCCTTCATCCTCGCCTTCGAAGAGCTCTTTCGCGGTCTCCCGCCACGCGCCGAAGTGGTATTCGTCAAAGACCACGAGATCCCACTCCACCTTGTGGAGCCATTCGTTCTTCGGCTTGATGTTCCCCGCCTTGTCGCGGCCGAGAAGGTCCTGGAAGGAACCGAAATAGACCACCGGTTTCTTGCGGTCAATCTTGATGGGATCATTGTCGGAGTTGCGGGACAGGTACTGCCACCCATCAAAATCCACGTGCGAATCGAGGTCTGTCTGCCATGCGTCCTCGACCGCGGGCTTGAATGTCACCACGAGCACCCGCCTGGCGCCGAGCTTCTTGGCCAACTGATATGTCGTGAAGGTCTTGCCGAAGCGCATTTTCGCATTCCAGAGAAAGTGTGGGACCGCGTGCATATCTTCCTTCCAGATCGAGTGGAAGTAGGCGTGGGTCTTATTCACGGCCTCGGCTTGCTCTGTGCGCATCGGAAACATCTCATGATGAGTGCCGGAGAGCTGTTGTCCGGTGCGAAGTTCTGCGAGCACGGTTTGCACATCGGCGACGGAGCAGCGCATCCATTCCAACTCAGTGTTCGCAAAGCCCTTCTTGATGAGCGCAGCGCGCACCTGGGAATCAGTGAATATCGAGCCGTCGTCACGCTCGGCAGACTCGTCGATCTCGATACTGTAGTTCTTGATGGCCGCAGTCTTGACCTGCTCGGCGACACGCTGCTTCACCTCGCGCGTCGTCTGCCCGACCTTGAGGACACCCTTGTGCGCCTCGTCGCCTATCGAGTAGGCGTAGATGCGTGGCCGCGCCTCA
>JAFGFV010000277.1 GCA_016930895.1 Spirochaetales bacterium
ATCGTCGACGCCCACGTGCACACCGGCTACCCGGGGATCTTCTTCTCTCCCGAGGTCGACGCCGCCGCTCTGGTCCGGCGCATGGACCGTCTCCGGATCCAGTACGCGGTCAACCTGAGCTCCATGCACAGCCTCCAGGGCGCCACCCTGGGCGAGCTGGAAAACGCCCAGCGGGACTGCGAGGAATCGGGGGGGCGGGTGTTCTTCTGCGGCTTCTTCGACCCCCGGCGCGCGGACGCGGACCTGGCGGTCCTCGAGAAAGGCATGCACCTGGGCGGGTTCCGGGGCATCAAGATCCACCCCTCCTTCAACAAGGTGTCCGCCGAAGACCCCCGCTACGACGCGGTCTGGAGTTTCGCGGCGCAGCACGGCCTGCCCATCGTGGCCCATACCTGGAGCGTGTCGAGCTACAATCCGGTCCAGGTGCTCTCGACGCCGGACAAGTTCGAGCCCTACGTCACGAAGTATCCCGAGGTGCGGTTCGTGCTGGCCCACTCCGGGGGCCGGGGCGAGGGCCAGCGGGAGGCCGTGCGCATGGCCCGGGAGCACCCGAACGTGTACATGGACTTCGCAGGGGACATCTACTGCCAGGGTTACTTCGAGGGCATGGCGGAGGCGGGTATCCTGGACCGGGTGCTGTTCGGCAGCGACTATCCCTGGATCGACGCCCGCTCGCACCTGACCCGGGTGTACCTCGCCGATCTCCCGGTGCAGGCCAAGCAGGCCATCCTGCGGGACAACGCCCTGCGGGTCTACGGGCTGGAGTAGGGAATGCAACAGCTGGAGACCCCGCCATGGCCGTGAGCGTCCGCACCGACCGCTTCGAGCCCTGCGGGGGCGGGCCGGACAAGGAGCGCCTGCTGGCCACCTACCGCGGGGAGAAGACCGATCGGGTGCCCAACTTCGAGGTGCTGATCGAGAGCGAGCACGTGCGGCGCATCCTCGGCCGCCCCGCGGGGGACACCCTGGGGGTGGGCGGGGAGGTGGCCAAGGGTGCCGGGGCCAGCGAGAGCGTGGTGCGCCCGATGTATCCGAAGGACTACATTGAGCTGTGCCGGATCATCGGCCAGGACTGCATCTGCCTGGAGTGCATGTGGACCCCGATCTACCGGCGGTCCGAGGACGGAACGCTGAGCAAGCTCTACGACCGGAGCTTCAAGTCCCGGGCGGACCTGGGGCGGGTGGTGTGGCCGGGGGAGGCGGACATGGAGCGCACCCTGGGGTACCTCCGGGAGTACGTGGCGGCGGTGAAGGGGACTCCGGTCGGGGTATGCCTGGGCGGAGCCTCCATGTTCCAGACCCTCTACGAGTTCGTGATCGGCATGCACGACTGCATGATCATGACCATCGAGGACCCGGAGCTCCTGGAGGAGCTGATGCAGCGCTCGGCGGACTACTACGAGGAGCTCTTCCGCCGGGCGGTGGACATCGGGGTCGATGCCATTCTCCTCGGGGACGATTTCGCCTTCAACGGCGGGCTGTTCGTGCCCCTGGCCACCTTCGAGCGGATCTGGCGCCCGCCCTACGAGCGGATCATGGCCCCCTTTCTCGAGGCCGGCATCCCTGTCAAGTTCCACTCCGACGGCAAGCTCGACGAGGCCATGGAGATGCTCCTGGACATGGGGGTCTCCTGCATCAACCCCCTGGATCCGTCGGGGATCGACTGCCGGGACTACAAGCGGCGCTACGGCCACCGGGTGACCCTCTCGGGGGGGATCAACCTGACCTTCCCCCTGATCGAGGGCACCCCGGAGGACGTGGAGCGCACCATCGCGGAGCTTTGCGAGGCCATGAAGCCCGGCGGGCGCTGGGAGGCCGCCTCCTGTCACTCGATCGTGAACTACATCCCCCACGAGAACTTCGTGACCATGATCAACGCCATCCACAAGTATGGGCGCTACTGAGCCGACGGCGGGACGGCGCTCGCCTCGCGCGGCGGCGGACCCTCCCTTCCTTGCCGTCGATCTCGGGGCCAGCAGCGGGCGGGTCGTGCTGGGCCGCCTGGTGCGCGGGAGGCGCGAGCTGACCCTCGAGCTCACGGAGGTCCACCGCTTCGAAAATCGGCCGGTGCGGCTGGGCGGCACGGTGTTCTGGGACTTCCTTCACCTGTGGGGCAACGTGATCCAGGGGCTGTCGATCTGCGCGGCCAGCGGCGTCCGGCACCTGGCGGCCATGGGCGTAGACTCCTGGAACCTGGACTTCGGACTGGTGGACGAGGAAGGTTGGCTGCTCGGGAACCCGGTCTCCTACCGGGACCAGAGCGCCGGCTGGGTCGCCGAAGAAATCCCCCGGCGTCTCGACCCCTTCGAGCTGTACCGGCGGACCGGGATGCCGGTCCTGCCGATCTCGGGCTTGGCCCGGCTCATTCAGATGGGCCGGGACAGCCGCAAGGGGCTCCTGGAGCTCGCCCGCTGGTGCCTGCCGATTCCGGATCTGGTGCGCTTCTATCTCAGCGGGGACGCCTCGATCGAGGAGACGATTTCCTGGGGCACCCAGCTCGTGGACCTGGACACCCGGAGATGGAGCGAGGAGCTGATCGCGCGCTTCGGCATACCGCGCCGGCTTCTCCCCGACCAGGTCGAACCGGGCTCCCCGGCCGGAACCCTGAGCAGGCCGGTGGCGGAGACGACCGGAGTCGCCCCCTGCCCGGTGATCGCGGTGGCCGAGCACGACACCGTCAGCGCCGCGTTCGCGGCCGGTGCGCTGGAGCCCGGGGCGGCCATTCTGTCGGTGGGAACCTGGTCGATCCTGGGCTGTCCGGTCGAGACGCCTGCGGTCAGCCCGGAGGCCCGGGAGTGGGGGTTCATGACCGAGCTCGCCTACGGACGGCTGTTTCTCGCCAAGAGCGGCGCGGGGTTCTACCTCCTGGAGGAGCTCGTCCGCTGCTGGCAGGCCAGGGGGATCGACTGCGACTACCAGGTGCTGGCCGCGCGGGCTGTGGCCGCAGCGCCCGGCCGGCTGAGGATCGATCCCGACGATCCGGTGTTCTTCTCCCCTGCCAACCTCGAGGAGGTGTTCCGCGAGTACTGCGCCGCCACGGGGCAGGAGCACACGGAAGACGTGGGAGTGATCGTCCGGGGCTTGTACGAGGGGCTGGCCGCGTCCCATGCTAAGGCCCTGGAGCAGCTGAGCCGGCTGACCCGGCGGGAGTTCCGAAGGATCGTGTTGGTGGGCGGGGTCGTCCGCAACTCCTATTACTGCGGGCTGGTGGCCGATGCCTGCGGGGTGGAGCTGATCGCCGGCCCGGCGGAAGCGACTGTGGTGGGGAATCTGTGCATCCAGGCGCTGGCCCTCGAGCGGGCCCGCCCGGAAGAGCTGGGCGCCCTGGTGGGCACGAGCTTCCCGATTGGGCGCTATCACCCCGGCGGGCGCGAGAGCTGCACCGGCGGCTGACCAGGGAGGTGCGGTCGTGGGAGATTCACAGGCAAACGAGGCGGTCAGGTCCATGCTGGAGGATCTGGTTGCCGGCGGCGAGGAGCTGGGACTCCAGGTGGCCGCCTATCACAAGGGAAACCTCGTCATCGATGCCTGGGCTGGGATCGCGGACGCGCGCAGCGGCAGGAAGGTGGATGGTGAGACCCTGTTCACCGTGTTCTCCACGACCAAGGGGATTCTCTACACGGCCATTCACCTGCTGGCCGACCGGCGGCTCCTGGACTATGACGATCCCGTGTCGCGGTATTGGCCCGCGTTTGCCGCCCGCGGCAAGCAGGACGTGACGATCCGGCAGGTGCTCACCCACACCGCAGGGGTGCCGCAGATGCCCGAGGGTGCCACCCCTGAGGATATCTGCGCCTGGGAGCGCATCTGTGCTGCGATCGCGGACCTGCCCCTTCTGTGGAAGCCGGGCGCCATGACCGGCTATCATGCCTTCACCATCGGCTGGATCCTGGGTGAGGTCCTGCACCGCGTCGACGGTCGTTCGGTGTCTCGATTCGTCAGCGAGGAGATCTGCCGTCCCCTGGGCCTGCGCAACCTGTTCCTCGGGATTCCGGAGGAGGTGGAGGAGCGGGTGGCCTTCCTCGAGGACGCTCCGCCGCCCGCGGATGCGCCGGAGCCCAGGCCACTGTCGTTCAAGGCGGTTCCCGCGAACCTGCCGGCCTCCGCGGCGCTCTTCAACCGGCCCGAGGTGCGCCGCGCCTCCATCCCGGCCGCCGGAGGCATCATGAACGCCCGCGACCTGGCCCGTCACTATGCCTGCCTGGCCACCGGGGTGGACGGCGTCCGGCTGGTGTCGGCGCAACGCGTGGCCCTGGTGGCGAAGGAGCAGACCTGCGATCTCGACCAGGTGATCGGCTTGAACATCCGCAAGGGCCTGGGGTATTTCCTTCATGGCGAGAACGGGGAGTCCATCAGCGAATCCCCTGACTCCTTCGGCCATCCGGGCGCAGGCGGCTCGGTCGGCTTCGCCGACCCGGCTCATGCCCTGGCCGTCGGCCTCACCAAGACCCGCTTGACCGCACCGGCGGATCGGAACACGGGGTCGGATGTCAAGGTCACGGCGAGGATTCGTGAGGCGCTGGGAATCGCGTGATGCGCCCCCTGAGTAGTTTTCACCGAGTCCTCTCGGACGCCGAGCTCGAGCAGCTGTACGACGCCGCGCTCGCGCTTCTGGCCGATCCCGGCATGCGCCTCGAGAACCCGGCCATGCTGTGGGCCCTGGCCGAGAAGGGCGCGGCGGTGGATCACGACAGCCGGATCGTCCGTTTTCCGCGACAGCTCGTCGAAGAGACGCTCGCGTGTGCGCAGGCCGAAGAGCGACAGCGCGTCGCCGCCGCCCGCGGCGCCGGGAACGCGCGCGGGGAGACGGCCTACCGGGACCAACTCACCTTCAGCTGGCACACCCCCTTCCACGACCGGGTGCCCCCGGTGCAGGCCAGCTTCGGCGGGGGCGCGCCCCTGTGCTACGACCACCAGGGCAGGGTCAACCGCTACGCCACCGGGGAGGACTTCCTGCGCCTGGTGCGGTTGGCCGAGGGCCTGCCGGAGGTGGTGACCGTGGGCAATCCGGTCCACTACCTCAAGGAGCCCGACGGCAGCGACGTTCCCCCCAAGATGGTGGCAATGAAGGGGGCCGCCCTGGTGGCCCGCCACTCATCCAAGCCGGGCTGCACCTCGATCATCGACCGCCGGCAGCTTCCCTACCTGATGGAGATGGGCAGGATCGTCAAGGGCTCGGCCCAGGCTTACCTGCGGAACCCGATCCTGGTGAACATCCACGACACCGAGTCCCCTCTGCGGCTGACCCGCCCCGAAGCGGCGATCATCGAGGACATGGCCCGGGAGCGCCTGCCGATCTTGATCCTGCCGATGGTCCTGATCGGGATCTCCTCCCCGGTGTATCCGATCTCGGCGGCCATCATCGCCGCGGCGGAGATCCTCGGAGTCTGGACGGCGGTCAAGGCCCTGCGGGAGGACTGCCCAGTCCAGGCCCGCTCCGTGGCGGGAGTTCTGAACCCCGCCACCGGGGCCGCCAGCTTTGCAGCCCCGGAGGCGGTGCTGGTCGACCTGGCCGTGGCCCAGCTGTTCCGGGAGCGCTGGGGCCTGCCCTGCGGGACGGGGGTGGGCCTGATCGACGCACCCGTCCCGGGCGCGCTGTCGATCTTCGAGCGGACCTTCAAGGCCTTCTGCAGCGCCCTGGCCGGGGAGCCTGCGTTCCCCGTCGGGATCATCGGCGGGGCGGTGGTCTTCTCGCAGGAGCAGGTGCTCCTGGACCTGGACATCGCCCGCACCCAGATGCAGTACACCCGCGGCATCGGGGGGGAGCACTTCGCCGAATCCCTGGCCCTGATTCGGGAGCGGGGGATCGGCGGCCTGTTCCTGGACACCGAGCACACGGCGGCGCACTTCCGGGAGTGCCTGATGCTGCCTGCCGTGCTGGCCCGGCTCAAGAGCACGGACGTGGCGGCCGCCCTGGGCCATGATCCGGTGGAGGCGGCCCACCGGCGCTGCCGGGAGATCCTCGAGGCCACGCCGCCATACTGTATCGAAGAAGACAAGGCCAGGGCCATCGACAAGGTGGTGCTGGAGGCCGAGCGCGCCCTGGCGGGCATCAGCGGCGCCCTGGAATAGGGACCCCCTCGCCGGGGCGCGGGAAGGCTCCGCGCAAGGAGGTAGCGAGCCATGCTGACCATCGATTTGTCGGGAAAGACCGCTCTGGTGCTCGGCGGCAGCCGTGGCATCGGAGCGGGGATCACCGAGGCCCTTTGCGCCGCCGGAGCGTACACGGTGTTCACCCATACTGGGCGGCCCGAGCACCGGGAGCGCGTCGCCGCCCTGGGGCGCAAGATCGAGGCCGCCGGCGGGCGGGTCCGGGAGGCCGCAGTCGATGCCCTGGACAGCCAGGCGACGGATGCCCTGGTCGGGGAGATCGTGGCCGAGAGCGGGCGCCTGGACATCCTGGTCTGCAATGTGGGCAAGAACCAGGCCCGCACCCCCGTGGAGATCGACGACGCCTCCTGGCGGGAGTTCCTGGACCTGAACCTGACCGCGAGCTTCTACGGAGTCCGGGCGGCGCTGCCGGTCATGGAGCGCCAGGGCTACGGGCGCATCGTCCTGATCGGCTCCTCGGCGGTGTACGACGGCGGGGGAGGGGCGCTGGACTACGCCGCGGCCAAGGCCGCCCTGACCGGGATGATGGCCTACCTGTGCCGCACGTACTTGAAAAAGGGCATCCTGACCAACATTGTCCATCCCTGCGTAATCGAGACCGACCTCTTGAAGGAGCGCTACGGGGATCCCGAGAAGAAGCGCACGCTGATCGAGCAGATCCCGGTGGGCCGCCTGGGGCAGCCGGAGGACATCGCCGGGCTGACCGCCTTCCTCTGCAGCTCCTGGGGGGACTACATCTGCGGCCAGGAAATCCTGGCCGACGGCGGCCGGACGATCTTCAACAAGTAGCGGGGTGCAGGGCTCAGGGGGGGGAGGTCCGGAGTGTCTTCAGGTCAGGCCTATCTGGACACGGATGGCCCGTTCCACCTGCTCCAGGTCGGCGGCAGACACCCGCCCGCGCCGGTCCCTCAAACGGAACTTGCTGACCGTGGCCAGCTGATCCGCCATGGCCTTGTGCCGC
>JAFGFV010000278.1 GCA_016930895.1 Spirochaetales bacterium
CCGTCGACGTCATCGGCGTCCAGGAGTTCGCCAGCATCGCCGCGGGAGTGCTCGCCCTGGACGCCATCGTCAAGGCCGCTCCCGTGGAGGTCCTGGGCATCCGGACGGTCACCCCGGGCAAGCTCGTGGTGCTGTTCACCGGGGACGTGGCTTCCGTGGACGCCTCGCTGGCCAAGGGCCGGGAGGTGGCGCAAGGTTCCCTGATCGACGAGCTGTTCATCCCGAACCTCCATGCCCTCGTCATCCCGGCCATCCGCGGGGAGGCGCGGGTGGAGAGCTGGGACGCCCTGGGGATCATCGAGAGCTTCTCGGTCACGGCGAGCATCGTGGCCGCCGACCTGGCCGTCAAGCAGGCGCGGGTGGAGCTCCCCGAGATCCGCCTGGCCGGCGGCATGGGGGGCAAGTCCTACGTCAAGATCATGGGGCCCATCGAGGAGGTGCAGTCGGCGGTTCAGGCCGGGGTGGAGTACGTGCAGGGCAAGGGGCTGCTCTGCCAGCAGGTCATCATCCCCCGGCCGCACCCGGACATCCGCTCCTACGTATTGTCCGGGCGTCAGGAGGAAGGCTCACTATGGAGATAACCGAAGCGAGCGTGCGCGAGCTGGTCGAGCAGATCATCAACGCCCTGGACGGGAAGATCGTGACGGGTCCCAGCACGGCTTCCGTCGCCCCGTCCCCGGGCCAGCCGGGGGTCTTTCCCTCCATCGATGCGGCCATCCAGGCGGCCGCCGAGGCGCAGGCCCGGCTGGCCGCGAGCACCCTGGAGGTGCGGCGCAGGATGGTCGCGGCGATGCGGGAAGCCGCCCTGGCCAACCTGGAGCAGATCGCACGCCTTGCCGTGGAGGAGACCGGCATGGGCCGGATCGCGGACAAGATCATCAAGAACCAGGTGGCCACGGAGATGACCCCGGGGGTGGAAGACCTGGAGCCCACCGCCTACAGCGACGATCACGGTCTGACCCTGGTCGAGCGGGCCCCGTACGGAGTGATCGGCTCGATCACCCCGAGCACCAACCCCACCGAGACGATCATCGGCAACTCCATCGGCATGATCGCCGCCGGCAATTCCGTGGTCTTCAACCCTCACCCCTCCGCCAAGGGGGTCTCCGCCTACACCGTGTCCCTGCTGAACCGGGCCATCGAGCGGGCCGGCGGCCCCGTCAACCTCCTGAGCACCCCGGCGGAGCCGACCATCGAGAGCGCCCAGGCGCTGTTCGCCCACCCGGGGGTGAACCTGCTGGTCGTGACCGGCGGCCCGGCGGTGGTCAGGGCGGCGATGAAGAGCTCCAAGAAAGTCATCGCCGCCGGTCCCGGCAACCCCCCCTGCGTGGTCGACGAAACCGCGGACCTGGTCAAGGCCGGGCGGGACATCGTCAACGGTGCCGGGCTGGACAACAACATCGTCTGCCTCGACGAGAAGGAGATCCTGGCGGTGGACGCCATCGCCGACGCGTTGAAGGCGGAGCTCGCCAGAAACGGGGCCTTCGAGCTGTCCCGGGAGCAGACTGAGGCGGTGACCCGCATGGTCATCGCGGACCCGGGCGGCCCGGGCCACGAAGGGGCGCCGAACAAGCAGTACGTGGGCAAAGACGCCGCGGTGATCGCCCGGGCTGCGGGCATCGAGGTGCCGGCGGACACCCGGATCCTGCTCTGCGAGGTGGCGGGCGATCATCCCCTGGTGTGGACCGAGCAGCTGATGCCGGTGATCCCCCTGGTGCGCCTGCCCAACGTCGATGCGGCCATCGATCTGGCCGTTGCCTGTGAGCACGGCTTCCGCCACACCGCGGTCATGCACTCCCGGAACATCGAGAAGCTCTCCCGGATGGCCAAGCTCATGAACTGCTCCCTGTTCGTCAAGAACGGGTCGGCCTACAACGGGGTGGGGCGGGGTGGGGCGGGCTTCACCTCCTGGACCATCGCCAGTCCCACGGGCGAGGGAATGACCCGAACGCGCACCTTCACCCGGGAGCGCCGCTGCGCCCTGATCGACTACTTCCGGATCGTGTAGAGGAAAGGGCCATGAAGCTTGCCAGAGTGATCGGCTCGGTGATGTCCACCCAGAAGGACTCTTCCCTGGAGGGGATCAAGCTGCTGCTCGTGCAGCCGGTGGACGAGGCGCTGGCGGAGTACGGCGAGGCCTTCATCGCCTGCGACACCGTGCAGGCCGGCGACGGCGACGTGGTCTTCTGGGAGGGGGGGCGGGAAGCCGCCCTGGCCCTGGAGAACTGGTTCAATACCTCCGACGCCACGATCATGGGCATCGTGGACGCCATCGACCGGTCGGGAGGGCCCTCGTGACCCTGGGCCGGGTGGTCGGCAGCGTGGTGGCCACGGTCAAGCACCCGGTGCTCCAGGGGCACAAGCTGCTGCTGGTGCAGCCGGTGGACGCCGGGGGCCGGCCCCGGGGCAAGACCACCCTGGCCCTGGACATGGTGCAGGCGGGTCCGGGGGACGCGGTGCTGCTGCTGGAGGAGGGGAACTCCAGCCGCATGATCCTGGGGGATTCCATGGCCCCGGTGCGGAGCACGATCGTCGGGATCGTGGACGCGGTCAACGCAGGAGGAGAGGCGTGAGCACGGACAACACGGCCGAGAAGGTGCTCAGGGTGGCCCTGGGCTCCGACCACGGGGGTTTCGAGGCCAAGGAGACCCTCAAGCGGTACCTCGGGACCCTGGGATACCGGGTGGTGGACGCGGGCACCTTCACCAGGGACAGCGTCGACTACCCGGACTTCGCCGTGAAGGTGGCCCGCAAGGTCGCCTCGGGAGAGTGCGAGCGGGGCATCATGGTCGACGGCGCCGGCATCGGCTCGGCCATGGTGTGCAACAAGGTCCGGGGGATCCGGGCGGCCATGTGCTACGACGAGAAGACCGTGGTCAACAGCCGGGAGCACAACAACGCCAACGTGCTTACCCTGGGAGGGCCCCTGCACTCGGCCGGCGAGCTGTGCGCCATGGCGAAGCTGTGGCTGGAGACGCGCTTTGCCGGCGGCAGGCACTGGCCCCGGATCAACAAGATGATGGCCGTGGAACGCGGCTAAGGAAGGTTGCAGATGGACAAACAGGAACTGGTCGATCAGATCACCAGTCAGGTGCTGGCCCGCATGAAGGGCGCCACGGCCCTGAGCCCCGCCGGTGGCGCCTGGCAGCAGACGCCCCCCTCCGCGGCGTCCTCGGGCGGAGGGGTCGGCACCGCGGTGGCCGAACCCCCGGCCAGACCTGCCGGAAGCGCGGGCGGCGGCTCCACCGCGGCGGGGACGGCCGGTGCCGCTGCCCCGACCGCCGCGAAACCGGGGGTTCCCCACGCGGAGCTGGCCAAGTACATCGACCACACCCTCCTCAAGCCGGACGCCACCCGGGAGCAGTTCGACAAGCTGTGCGCCGAGGCGGTGGAGTACGGCTTCTACTCGGTGTGCATCAACGCCGCCTGGACCGCCTACTGCGCCCGCAAGCTGCGGGGCACGCCGGTCAAGGTCTGCACCG
>JAFGFV010000279.1 GCA_016930895.1 Spirochaetales bacterium
GAACAGGATCTTGACCCGGCGGCTCACGGGCTTGACCTCCGACATGACCACGGACCGTTCCTTCTTGGAGGTCAGCGCCCGGATGACGGGGGGCTGGATGATCGGCACCAGAGCCATGTACGAGTAGGCAGCCACGGCGATCGGCCCCAGCAGGTGGTCGGCGAGCTTGGAGGTCAGATAGATGGCGGTCGGCCCATCGGCCCCGCCGATGATGGCGATCGAAGCGGCCTCGGCGAAGTCGAAGCCCATGGCCTTGGCCCCCAGGAGGGTGGCAAAGATGCCGAACTGGGCGGCCGCCCCCAGCAGGAAGGTCTGAGGCTTGGCCAGGAGCGGGCCAAAGTCGGTCATCGCGCCGATCCCGAGGAAGATCAGGGGCGGAAAGATCCCGGCCCGGATCCCGAAGTAGAAGTACCAGATCAGCCCGCCCTCGTCCTGGATCCCCGACAGGGGGAGATTGACCAGCAGGGCGCCGAATCCGATGGGAATGAGGAGCAGGGGCTCGTACTGTTTCGCGATGCCGAGGTAGATCAGCAGGCCCCCGACACCGAGCATGATGATCTGCTGGATCGTGAGGGCCGCAAAGCCGGTGGAGGCGAAGAAGTCCGTAACGATGCCGAGTATGTTCACGACGCCCCCTCTTACGTGATCACCATCAGGGGCTGCCGCGCCTCCACGTTGTCGCCGGGGCGCACCGAGATCTCGGCCACCACGCCGGAGCTGGCCGCCGGCACGTCGATGTCCATCTTCATGGCTTCCATGACCAGGACCACCTGTCCGGCGGTTACCGAATGGCCGACCCCCACCTTGAGCTCCTTGACGACACCGGTCATGGGTGCCACCAGCGTACCACCCTCACCTCCGGACGCCGTGGGGGGGGCCGTCGGGACCGGTTCGGGGGTGTACGTGGGGGCCTGGGGGACCCTGCCCGGGGCCTTTTCTTCGGGTTTGACCTTCTCGGCCGGCTCGGGCAGCAGGATCACCGTGAAGCTCTGGCCTTCCCCGGTGACGGTGAGCTGGTCGCCCCGGCGTTCGACCTCTACCTCGTAGGTTCTGTTCTCCAACCGGAATCTCACGCGCTTCTTCATGCTGCTCTCCAGTCCTGCCTCACCGGGCTCTCGTTCCGGGTCCCTGCGACTGCGCGGATCGTCCCGGCGCAAGCCAGGGATCGTAATGGTTGAAATCGGACAGCCAGGGCTTTGCCGAGGGGCCTTCGCTCTCCCCGTCCGCCAGATACGCGGCCACCGCCGCCGTCAGCCACGGCGGCGCCTGCCTTTCTGCTTCCGTGGCCGGGGCTCCCGCCGCCTCTCCGGCGCCCTTGACCGGTCCGCCCCGGCGCCCGGCGGCCTGCTCGGTCCCGGACTTCCCCGGGGCAGGCTGGCCGGCCCCGCTCCCGGCACCCGCCTTCCCTGCCGGTTTCTCTCCGAAGGCCGCCTTGAGGCCGACCATGAGCAGGCTCAGGCCGGTGAGAGCGAGAAACACCACCATCATGCCGAGCACCGTGGCAACCACCGTATAGCCGTAGGCTTCGATGTTCATGCGCTTCTCCCCGAGCCCTACAGGGGGATGTTCCCGTGCTTCTTGGCAGGGCGGTCCTCCCGCTTGCGGATGTTCGCCTCCAGGGAACGAATCAGCTCGATGCGGGCGTAGCGGGGCTCGATCACGTCGTCCACGAAGCCGTACCCGGCGGCAATGAAAGGGTTCATCACCCTGTCGCGGAACTCCGCGATCTTCTGGTCCCGCATGGCGGCCGGGTCTTCCGCCGCCTGGATGTCCTTGCGAAAGATGACGTTCGCGGCCCCTTCGGCCCCCATGACCGCGATCTCGGCCGTGGGCAGGGCCAAGGTCCGGTCGTAGCCCAGGCTCTTGGAGCTCATGGCAATGAAGGCCCCGCCGTATGCCTTGCGCAGGATCAGGGATATCTTGGGCACCGTGGCCTCGGCAATGGCGTACAGGATCTTGGCCCCGTGCCGGATGATCCCGCCGTGCTCCTGGGCCACCCCCGGCAGAAAGCCCGGCACGTCCACCAGGCTGACGATGGGGATGTTGAAGCAGTCACAGAAGCGGATGAACCGCGCCGCCTTGTCCGAGGAATTGATGTCCAGGGCCGCGGCGTAGAACTTGGGCTGGTTGGCGAAAACTCCCACGGTCCTGCCGCCGAGTCTGGCGAAGCCCACCACCACATTGGGGGCATACGCTCCCTGCACCTCCAGGAAGCTGTCGCGGTCGAACGCAGCCGCAATGAAGTCCCGGATGTCATACGGGCGTTTGGGGTCGTCGGGGAGCAGATCCTCGAGCTCTGGGGTCTCCCGATCGATCGGGTCTTGAGCATCGGCCAGGGGGGGCATCTCGGTGTTGTTCAGGGGCAGGTAGCCCAGGAGCTTGCGCAGGAATCCCAGGCATTCCTGCTCGTCGGGAAAACGAAAATGGGCGACGCCGCTGCGGCTGCAGTGGGCCTCCGCCCCACCCAGGGCCTCGTGGCTGATCTCCTCGCCGGTCACCGCCTTGATGACATCCGGGCCGGTGATGTACATGTTGCTGATTCCGTCCACCATGAGAACGAAATCCGTGATCGCCGGCGAGTACACCGCACCCCCGGCGCAGGGTCCGAGGATCACGGAGAACTGGGGGATCACCCCCGAGGACACGGTGTTGGCCCGGAAGATCTTGGCGTAGCCA
>JAFGFV010000280.1 GCA_016930895.1 Spirochaetales bacterium
CTCGCGGATCCGCTGCAGGGCGAGCGGCAGGCGTTCCTCCGGGGTCACGAAGTGCTTGGCCGGATAGACGATGTAGAACTCCACGTCTCCCAGGGACTCGCCGGTCAGGGGGTGGATTTTCCGGATCCGCTCGATCTGGTCCCCGAAGAACTCCACGCGGATCGCATCGAGGGTGTAGGAGGGATAGATCTCCATGACGTCACCCCGAATCCGAAAGCGGCCCCGCTCCAGCACCGCGTCGTTGCGCTCGTACTGCAGCCGCACCAGGCTGCGGCGGATCTCCTGAGGGTCGTGGTCCTGGCCGACCGCGAGCTCCAGGCGCATGTCCCGGTAGTCCCGGGGATTGCCGATGCCGTAGATGCACGACACAGTGGCCACCACGACTACGTCCCTGCGCTCGAGCAGGGCCGCGGTGGCGGACAGGCGCATGCGGTCGATCTCCTCGTTGATCGAGCTGTCCTTCTCGATGTACAGGTCCTTGCCCGGGACGTACGCCTCGGGCTGGTAGTAGTCGTAGTAGGAGACGAAATACTCCACCGCGTTGTCGGGGAAGAAGTCCTTGAACTCCCGGTACAGCTGAGCCGCCAGGGTCTTGTTGTGGGACAGCACCAGCGTGGGCAGCTGGACCTGCTCGATGATCTTGGCCATGGAGTAGGTCTTGCCCGAGCCGGTCACTCCTTTGAGGGTCTGGTACTTGAGTCCGGACTCCACCCCGCGGCTCAGGGCCTCGATGGCCTGGCCCTGGTCGCCGGCCGGGGAGAAGGGGGCGGCGACCCGGAAGCGTTTCATCCCGGTCCCGGCTCGGCCGCTACCAGCGGAGGTTCTGGGGCCGCTCGGAGAGCTTGACCGACAGCTCGAGCTGCCGCCTGCCCCGTACGACCCTGACCGAGACGGTCTCCCCGGGCTTGTTGTCCTCCAGAGCCCCGAGCAGGTCGGCAAAGGTCGCCACGGGGGAGCGGTCCACCTCGACGATGATGTCCCCGCCGATTCGGAAGGTCGAGCGGCCGTAGCGCACCGGCTGATCGCCCCCTCTCAGGCCGGCTTTCTCGGCGCTGGAGCCGGAGGCCACCTCGGAGACCAGGATTCCCTCCGCCACGGGCAGGTTGCCGTAGCGGACCAGGGCGGGGAACAGCTGAACCGGCACGATGTCGATCCAGCCGCGCTGGACCTTACCGAAGCGCAGCAGGTCCGGGAGCACCCGCCTGGCGGTGTCGACCGGGACGGCGAAGCCGATCCCCACCGAGCCGCCGGAGGGAGAGTAGATCATGGTGTTGATGCCGATCATCTCCCCGCGGGCATTGAGGAGCGGCCCGCCGGAGTTCCCCGGGTTGATGGAGGCATCGGTCTGGATCATCTCCCGGATCACGATCCCGCTGTCGCTGCGCACGGGTCGGCCCAACCCGGAGACGATGCCGGTGGTCAGGGTACGGTCCAGGGCAAAGGGATTGCCGATGGCCAGGACCTTCTGACCGACCCGCAGGTCTTCCGAGGTTCCCAGGGGAATCACGGTCAGGCGCCTGCCCTCCGGGTCGAACCTGATGACCGCCAGGTCGTTCTCCCGGTCCACGCCCACGATCGTACCTTTGAAGTTCTCGCCGTCCGCCAGGGTCACGCTCAGCTCTTCTGCGTCCTTGATCACGTGATAGTTGGTCAGCACGTGTCCCTTGGCGTCGATGATCGACCCCGACCCGGTGCCTTCTCGGGGAACGGGCTCCAGGAACCAGTTGTACTCGAAGCTCACGGAGGTGATGTTCACGACCGCAGGGTTGAGGCGCTCGTACACCTGGATGTTGTTGGCCTCGTCGGCGGAGTAGCTCCCCGAGTACTGGACCGGCCGCCCGGTCACGCCCGGGATCTCCGAATCCCCGAAGGGCGCCGGCAGGGGGATCTCCAACTCGACTGCAGGCTCGACTGCAGGCTCGCCTGCCTCGGAGGAAACGCGGCCCGCATCCCCGTCTTCCCGGCCCGGCGCGCGCAGGAGCCCCACTGTCAAGAGTACGGCCAGCACTGCCACCACGGCCCCGATCGAATACAGCACGAGCTGCCAGCGGCTGTACAGCTTCACGACACTTCTCCTTTGCCCTGCCTCGGACACCACAACTATAGGCAGGAACGCACAGGAATGCCAAGTGCCGCGGCGCGGTCGCAGCCGGCCGACGCGCGCCCGGGGCGGGACCCAGTCGAAGCTTCAGCGTCAGTCGAAGCTCCAGAAGTAGGAACCCTCGCCGTAGCGGCGGAGGTTCACCGCCTCCTCGATGTGTTCGCTGCGGATTTTCGGCGCCCCTGCCAAGTCGGCAATCGTGCGCGCCACGCGGATGACCGAGTGATAGGCCCGCGCGGAGAGGGAATAGCGCGCGAAGGACTCCTCGAGCACTCCCAGGCAGGCGGCGTCCACCGGGCAGAGGCGCTCCACAAGGCCCGGAGGGATACGGGCGTTCGAGCTGAACCCCAGCCCCTGGTACCGCATCCGCTGCTGACGCACCGCGGCGGCCACGCGGGCC
>JAFGFV010000281.1 GCA_016930895.1 Spirochaetales bacterium
AGGGGATAGTAGATCATGGGCTTGTTGTACACGGGCAGGAGCTGCTTGCACACGGCCTGGGTGGCCGGATACAGGCGTGTGCCGGAGCCGCCGGCCAGGATGATTCCTCTCATGGTAGCACCGTCCGGGGGTAGTGATAGAGCATCGGTAGTAAATACTATATCACGACCGCTGCGTTTTGCAGTTCCGGCAGGAGAATTCCGACGTTGGCGAGCTATGCGAGTGGATAGGGCCGCAGCCTGCGGCGGGGGCCGGTGGGCGGGGACTGAGCAGGCCCCAGGAGTGGGGAGCCTCGAGGGGCCCTGTCGTAGTGCCGCGTCCCCGCCCCCTCACGACCCGCTGAATACCACCTCGTTCGAGTAGCCGCTCTCCAGCCCACTCTCGTTGTAGGCGGTGGCGGCGATGTAGTAGATCCTGCCGGCCACCAGGTCGGTCAGGGTGCAGGAGGTGCAATTCCCCACGTCGACGGAGGCGGTGTAGGAGCCCGAAGACTCGCCGTAGTAGAGCCTGTAGCCCGCCAGGTCGCTCTCGCAGTTGGGGTCCCACTCGAGCGTAGCCTGGGTCAGGAGGGTTCCGTTGACCGTGAAGCTGCAGCTCGCGGAGCCCGCCCGGGCGCCGTCGGCGCTGTACGCGGTCACATCCAGGCGGTATGTCCCTGCTTCCAGGTCGGCCGCGGTCGTGTAGCTGGCGCCCGTGGCCGCGGCGATTCCGTTCAGGTACCAGGCGTAGACCGCGTTTCCGACCTCCGGGGGCACGGTGGCGGTCACGGTCATGGTCTGCCCCTCGTCGATCGAGGCCAGCTGCCCGCTCAGGGTCACAGGGATCGGGTTTTCCAGCTCGGGGGTGATGTTGACCTCCAGCGCTCCGGCCGGGTCGTTAATCACCGGAAAGTCAAACACACCCACCGTGGTCTGGTCCTTGACGATCCGCGCAATCTCCACCGCGCCGATAGCCAGCTGGTCCCCGATCAGGAGCTGGTCGTACAGCTGGACCATCAGGGTGTAGTAGCCGGTAGGGATGTTGCCGGCGGTGCAGACGGCGGTTCCCGGGGCCGAGATCGTGAAGCTCAGATCGATTGGGCTTCCCACCTTGGGCACCAGCTGGGCCCGCACCACCGGGTTCTCCGTGTCTTCCGCGGGCCAGGTCACCGCCAGGTCGACGGATCCGTAGCCCTCCAACGGCCTCACCACTGCGCTGAAGTTCGCGGTGACCCCGGAGTGGATGGTCACCACCTCCTGACAGCGGCCGATCACGATCCCCTCCGCGTTGAGCGCCTCGACGGTCACGGTCCAGTCGCCGAAATGCAGGCCGGGGATCGTCACCGGCGGGGTATCGCTGGTGGTCGAAAAGCTCCCGGCATTGGGACCCGTTCCGTAGATCCCGTACTGCGCGGGATCCATGTCCAGGTCCGGGACCAGGGTCTTGCTGATCGAGCTCTCGATGTCCACCACCAGAGACCCGGGCAGGTCCTCCCGGTCCTCCACGGATGTCCCGACCATCGGGTTGGTGCACACCATCAGGAACAGGGTCGAGCCGAGCAGGGCTGCATAGAGCAGCCAGCGTTTGATTCTTGAATGTGACATTTGAGCACCTCCTGGAGTTGTCGTGCCGGCGATCGGCAGCTCTCCACGGGGGTGCTCCGAAACGCTCGGCAGCCATGCAGCCGTATCCCGCCCGCAGACGGGACTTAGGCCAACGGCTTTGCGTCCTCCCCTTTTGGGGAGTTTGCCTTTATCGCCGTTTCATCCTCTTTCCAGTGAGGTGTAGTTCCCCTCCCCCTGAACGCATCTCTCCCGAATCCTCCTCTTGCCTGAAGTGTGTGGTCGCCAGTGCCTCGCCAGAGAGTCGGGTCATCCTCGGAGACTCCGGCACCGCACGGCGAACTCGGCGACGACATAGCAAGTAGTGTGCCAACCCACTGCACTGTTTGAGGAAAGACAGTAACTCCATGTTTCAGAGACAGTTGTCAGGCTGGGGCACGGCGGCGACGGGTACGCGGCCGCCGCCCGCGGTTACAGGAGTGTTTCTGGACGCAGTGGCGATTACGGGTCTTTCCTTGCGTATTGCCTCCGGAACAGACTATGATCCGACACGACGGCATCGAGCTTCCCTGAGAGAGCGGCACGAACGCGTGCCCGGCGGAATCTCTTGCGGTCGTACGCATGGCATGGTGAACAGCTGGAATCGATCGCCAACGAACTCGGGAGGTCTGCCATGAGCTCCCGCAGGGCCGAGGATGAGCTCCTCCTGCTCCTGCTTTTTCGCCCAACCCTTAGCCCCTCGGTTCTCACCCGCTGCCGGTCCATGCTCACGGACTCGCTGGACTGGACGTACCTGGCGGACCGAGCGAGAGAACAGCTGGTCTACCCGCCCTTCTATCGGAACCTTCTCGTGGCGGGCCCTCGCTTGATTCCCGAGCGGCTCAGGGGCGAGCTGGAGCAGGAGTTCCGCGGGAGCGTGCTCCAGAATCTCTTGCTCACGCGGGAGCTCTTTCGCGTCCTGGATCTGTTCGAAGCCGCCAGGATCTCGGTGATCCCTTACAAGGGCCCGGTCTGGGCGTCGAGCTTCTACGAGGATATCGCCAACAGGACTTTCTTCGATCTGGATCTGTTGGTGGACAAGAGCGACGTCCTCGAGGCCAAGCGCCTGCTGCTCGCCCAAGGCTACCAGCCCGAACAGCGCCTGAATCACCTCCAGGAGGCATGGAAGCTCCGGTTCGACTGCGAATATCAGTTCGACCATCCGGACACGGGTATTCACGTGGAGGTGCACTGGCGCTTCGTGCCCGGCTATCTGCGTTTCAAGCTGCCCATGCGCGGGGTGTGGCGAAGGGCCGGCACCGCCCTGCTGGGCGGGAGAGAGCTTCCGACCCTGTCGACTGCGGATGCCCTGTCCGTGCTGTGCATCCATCACGGGGGCAAACACGGCTGGGCCGAGCTGCGAGGGGTCGTTGACCTCGACCGCCTCGCCGGCATGGCTCACGGCTTCGACTGGGCGGCATTCGTCGAGCAAGCCAGGAAGCAGGGGATCCTTCGGCTGCTGTGCTCCGGTTTCTCCCTGGCACAGCGTCTGCTCGGCACTCCCGTACCCCGGGAGGTCGCGACCCTGGTCGACGCCGACCGGGTGGTCCAGTCACTCGTAGCGCAGATCTGCGCCCGCATGCTCCAGTCCGACCAGGATCCCATGTCGGGCCTGCACCATTTGTTCCTCCACTTGAGGCTTCGGGAACGATGGATCGATCGGCTGAGATACCTCCCCATGGTGCTGTACGACATCCTCCGGCCCACCGACAAGGAGAGGGCCCTGGTCAAGCTTCCGCCAGCGTTGTCGTTCCTGTACGTCCCGATCAGGCCGCTCCGACTGCTGGTCAAGTACGGCCCTGTCCTGTTCCGGGCGCTGTCTCGGAAGCTGTTCCCCCCACGATGAGCTCACGCCTCGCCCCGTAAGCCCCTTTCCCGGCCCAACACCCTGACAGCCGGGGGAAAACGGGGTATCTTTCCCTCGAGAACAACAGCGCTGCCTCCGTAGAGCGGCGCGGATCCAGGTAGCGGTCCAGTCAACACGAAGGAGCATCCACTTGAAATCCAGTAACGTGTCGATCAGCCCGAACGGCGAACAGTTCCCCCTCCCGGGCGCCCAGGAGGCGGCCGCGGAGCGCAAGCGCCTTCAGGCCCTGGCCGCCGAGCAGCGCAAGCTGGGGCGCGAGGTCGTGGTGGTCATGGGGGTGGGGTTCGTGGGGGCGGTCATGGCCGCCGTGGTGGCGGACTCCCGCAACGCCAAAGGGGAGCCGGGCAAGTTCGTGATCGC
>JAFGFV010000282.1 GCA_016930895.1 Spirochaetales bacterium
CCCGTGCCCACCCTGAGCGGCGGCGAGGCCCAGCGCCTCAAGCTGGCCGGACACCTGGCGAAGAGCCGGGCCGCCAGGGGCGGGGCCGCCCCCGGCAGGGCCGCCCCTGGAGGGGCCGGGGGCGAGGGTGCGCCGGCGGAGGCCCGCGCCCTGTTCCTGTTCGACGAGCCGACCACGGGCCTGCACTTCGGCGACATCGCCACCCTGCTCTCGGCCCTGCGTGCGCTCCAGGCAGCGGGGCACTCGGTGGTGGTGATCGAGCACAACCTGGACGTGATCGCCGCAGCCGACTGGATCATCGACCTCGGGCCGGAAGGCGGCGAGGGCGGGGGGCGGGTCGTCTGCGCCGGCACTCCGGCGCAGGTCCGCGCGTGCCGGGAGGGGTTCACCGGCCGAGCGCTGCGGGCCTACCGGAGGCGACTGAACGCCGGCCGCCGACGGGGCGCGGTCGGCGGGGGTCCGGGGACGGAGCGCCGCGACGCCGGCCCCCCGGGTGCAGCCCAGCGTGGCGGGGAGATCCTGATCCGTCATGCCAGGGAGCACAACCTGAAGGGGATCGACGTGCGCCTGCCCCGGGACGCGTTCACCGTGATCACCGGAGTAAGCGGCAGCGGCAAGAGCACCCTGGCCTTCGACATCCTGTTCGCCGAAGGACAGCGGCGGTACCTGGAGTCCCTGAACGCCTATGCGCGTCAGTTCGTCCAGCCCGCGGCCCGACCGGACGTGGACGGAGTCCTCGGGGTACCGCCGACCGTGGCCATCGAGCAGCGGACGAGCCGCGGGGGGCGCAAGAGCACGGTGGCGACCCTCACCGAGGTGTACCATTTCCTGCGCCTGCTGTACGCCAAGCTCGGGACGCAGTATTGCCCGGAGTGCGGCGTACCCATCGAGCCGCAGAGCCGGGAGGCGATCGCCGCCAGGGTCCTCAAGGAGTACCGGGGCAGGCGCATCACGGCGCTGGCTCCGCTGGTGTCGGCCCGCAAGGGGTACTACACCGACCTGGCCAAGTGGGCGGCGGCCCACGGGTACGAGAGCCTGCGGGTCGACGGTGAGCTCGTCCCGACCGACCCTTGGCCCCGCCTGGACCGCTTCCGGGAGCACACCATCGAGCTCCCGGTCGGGACGGCGGCGGCGAATCGCGGGGCGGCGCCGCGCCTGCGGCAGCTGCTGGACGAGGCCCTGGATCTCGGCAAGGGGGTCGTCCGCGTGGCGCCCGAGCAGCAAGCCCCGCCGGCCCTCGAGACGGGAAGATCGGGAGGCCGAAGGACTCCGGAAGGGCCGGGCGAGACCATCTTCTCGGTCCGCCGCGCCTGCCCGGTCTGCGGGCGGAGTTTCGCGGAGCCCGACCCGCGGCTGTTCTCCTTCAATTCTCCCCACGGCTGGTGCCCCCGCTGCTACGGCACGGGGCTCGCGCTTCCGGGGTTCGACGACGAGCAGACCGGCGAGGAGATCTGGTGGAACGACTGGTGGGAGGGACCGCTGCGCACCTGTCCCGAGTGCGGCGGCGCCCGCCTGAGGCCCGAAGCCCTGGCGGTGCGCTTTCGAGGGCGCTCCATCGCGGAATTGACCGCAGACTCCGTGGAACGCTCACAGCGCTACTTTGCCGCCCTGCGGCTGGGCCGGCGGGAAACCGAGATCGCCCGGGACATGGTGGCGGAAATCCGCTCTCGGCTGGGCTTCCTGCAGCGGGTAGGGCTCGGCTATCTGTCTCTGGACCGCGCCGCGCCGACCCTGAGTGGAGGCGAGTCCCAGCGCATCCGCCTGGCAGCCCAGCTGGGCTCCAATCTTCGGGGTGTCTGCTACATCCTCGACGAGCCGACCATCGGCCTGCACGCGCGGGACAACGGCCTGCTTCTGGAGACCCTCGGAAGCCTCAAGGAGAAGGGGAACACGGTGGTGGTGGTCGAGCACGACGAAGAGACCATCCGCCGGGCCGAGCACCTGGTGGACCTGGGCCCCGGAGGCGGGCCCGGGGGAGGGCGGCTGGTCTGCGCCGGTACCCTGGCCGACGTGCTGCGCTGCCCGGACTCGCTGACCGCCCAGTTCCTCCGCTCTCCCCTGCGGCATCCCCTGACCGCGCGCCGCAGGAGGATGAGCGGTTCCCCCGGGGAGTCCCCGCGCCTGCGGATCCGAGGAGCCCGGCTTCACAACCTGAAGGGGATCCGGGTGGATATCCCCCTGGAGCGCTTCGTCTGCGTGACCGGGGTCAGCGGGAGCGGCAAGAGCACCCTGGTCCATGACATCCTCTACGAGAACCTTCGCCATCTGCTCTCCGAGCGCCGCGGCTCGGGGTCGGCGCGCAGGGGCCGGAGCGGCGAACGCGCACGCCCCGGGGCAGGCGGGCCGGTGGGCTGCGAGGCCGTGGAGGGTTGGCAGGCGGTGGAGCGGATCCTCGAGGTGGATCAGACCCCCATCGGCAAGACCCCCCGCTCCTGCCCGGCCACCTACGTCGGCTTCTGGGACGAGGTGCGGAAGCTGTTCGCCCGCACTCCGGAGGCTCGAATGCGGGGCTACACCGCCAGCCGCTTCTCGTTCAACGTACCCGGCGGGCGCTGCGAGACCTGCGCGGGGCAGGGCGTGCAGAAAATCGAGATGAGCTTCCTGCCGAACGTGACCGTGCTGTGCGACGACTGCGGGGGCCGGCGCTTCAACCCGGAGACCCTGGCGGTCCGCTACCGGGAGCACAGCATCGCCGACGTCCTGGAGATGAGCATCGACGAGGCGATCGGCTTGTTCTCCGCTCAGCCCAAGATCCACCACGCCTTGAAGCTGCTCCAGGAGGTGGGGCTGGGCTACCTGTCCCTGGGACAGCCCAGCCCCACCCTGAGCGGAGGGGAAGCCCAGAGGATCAAGCTGGTCACGGAGCTGGCGAAGGCCGGGATCGGCACGGAGGGGGCGGGCGACTCCGACCGCCGCCGGCAGGGCGGCCGTGTGACGCGGACGCTGTACGTCCTGGACGAGCCCACGATCGGCCTGCACATGGCGGACGTGGAGAAGCTCGTGCGGGTGCTCCATCGCCTGGTCGACGCCGGCAACAGCGTCGTGATCATCGAGCACAACCTGGACGTGGTCGCGGAGGCGGATTGGATCATCGATCTGGGGCCCGAAGGCGGCGCCGGGGGAGGGCGGGTGGTGGCTTCAGGCACACCGGAGAGGCTGGCTGCGACCGGCGGCTCCCTCGCCGCGGCCTCGCGCGGCTCCTCCGCCAGGGCAGCAGCCCCGACCGGGCGCGCGAGGGTCTCGCATACGGCGCGCTACCTGGCGGATTTCCTTGGTCGCCGGGGCGGACTCGGCCCCGGCGGTTCAGGCGGCGTTCCTGCGATGGGGGAGGACGTGCCGCGGCCGGCTTCTCCGCGCTGACGTTTTCCCTGTCGACGCGCGACGCTCCGCCGGCGCGTGGTGCCCCGCAGGCGCGGGGCCGCTGGCCAGCTCTCGATACATGGCGCTGATCCGGCGCTCCAACTCCTCCTTGATCCTGCGCTTTTCCTCGCCGAAAGGAGCCCTGGGGTTGAAGAGCACCGGCTTGCCGAGCTGGACCGCCCGGGCGTAGGGATTGATGGCGATGGGATAGAAGCGCACCCGCTTGCTGGTACGCTCGAACACCCACCGGGCGATGCGGATGAAGCCGCTGTTGAGCCTGAAGAGGTCCTGGGTCTGCTTGCTCTCGTCGTTCTCCGGGAAGATCAGCAGCGAGTTGCCGGACTCCAGGTCCGAGACGCTGCGCTCGAAGGTCCTGTAAATCTCCTCGCTCTTCCGGTAGACGGGGATCGCGTGAACCGTGGTCATCAGGTCCACGCAGATACGGCTGAGCAGCCGCGACACCCGCTCGGCCAGGACCGACCGGAGCTTGAGCTCCTTCTCGACGAAATCCTTGCGCAGATAGTCCGCGCACCTGCGCAGGTCCGTGACCTCGTGGATGACCCAGGGATGCAGCTTCTGGTTGACCATGGCCAGCGAGGACATGAGCGCCACCGGTCCGAAGGAGCCCAGGTGATTGGCGATGCAGACCGAGTATGTCTTGAGGGAGCGGTGAAAACCGATGAATCTGGACTTGATGAAGAAGGTTCTCAGGATCGCGGACAGCAGGCTGTACACGCCCTTACTCATCCTATCCTCCTTCGTCCTATCATATAAGCTACCACGAAGTCCGAGGCGCCGGCAATTCTTTTTGGGCGTCTCCGGCGCCCACCGGCGCATAGTACCACAAAATACCTCGAAAGTCGATGTATGCGACTTGTCGATGTTCTGCCGGCTGATTAATATGGAAGAGAGAACCATCACGAACAGGGGAGGAGATCATGGCAGAGTTGGACGTGCGGGAAGTCCGAGACAGAGCTTCGGGTTTCGTGCTGGAGGCCTTGAAAGGACTGCGGCAACTCCCGGACCTGGGGACCTTCCTGGAGCGCTCCAATGGCGGACCGATCCGCTATGCCCTGGACCACGGCTGGTTCCGCAGACTGCTGCTGGGGATCCTGGGTCGCAGGCTGGAGCGTTTCCTGATGGAGGAGGAGGGGATTCCCTGGCGCGTGCGCAAGGACAGGCGCTTCCTGGGGCGGGCGATCATGCGATCGGTGAGCCGCTTCCTGGAGGAGGCCGAGGCCAACCCGATCATCCGCACCGCGCTCAAGGAGCGGGTGCTCCCGGCCCTGCTGCAGGCCTCGCTGCGCCAGGGCGAGGCCCAGCAAGCCTTTCGGGAGCGATTTCACGACGATCCGCCGGGGTTCCTGGTGATCAGCCCGACCGGGGCCTGCAATCTGAGGTGCAAGGGGTGTTACGCCAACTCGAGCGACGCGGTCAAGGTGCACCTGGAGCTGGAGGTGTTCGAGCGCATGATGGAGGAGAAGCGCCGGCTGTGGGGCTCCTGGTTCACGGTGATCTCCGGGGGGGAGCCGCTCATGTACCGCAGCCAGGGCAGCACCCTGCTCGACGTGGTGGAACGGCACCCGGACAGCTACTTCCTGATGTACACGAATGGGACCTTGATCAGCGACGAGGTGGCCCGGCGCATGGCCGAGTTGGGGAACATCACCCCGGCGATCTCGGTCGAAGGCTACGAGGCGGAGACCGACGATCGTCGCGGCAAAGGGGTCTACCGGAAGATCCTGCGGGCCTACGAGAACCTGCGCCGCTACGGGGTGCCTTTCGGGGTGTCGTTGACGGCGACCCGGGAGAATGCCCACCTGATCACTCAGGAGCTGTTCGATCGGTACCTGGAGGAGCTGGGGGCCAAGTACATGTGGATCTTCCAGTACATGCCGATCGGCCGCGAACAGACCCTCCAGCTGCAGGTCACCCCGGAGCAGCGCCTGGACATGTACTACAACACTTGGAAGGCCGTGCAGGACAGCCAGATGTTCATCGCGGATTTCTGGAACTCCGGATCCTTCTCCAGCGGGTGCATTTCCGCCGGGCGCGCGGGAGGGTACCTCTACGTGGACTGGAACGGGAACGTGACCCCCTGCGTGTTCAACCCCTACTCCCCGGTGAACATCCACGACGTGTACCGGGAGGGCAAGGACCTGAACGACGTGCTGACGGAGCCCTTCTTCCGGGAGATCCGCCAGTGGCAGGACCGCTACGGCTTGCGCACGCCGCCGGAGGAGACGGGCAATTTCATGGTGCCCTGTCCGATCCGGGACCACTACGACTTCATGCTGCCGACCCTGAAGAGGTATCGTCCCAGGGCCATCGATCCTTCGGGGGAGGCGGCGCTGCAGGACGAGGTGTACCAGCAGGGGCTCATCGAATACGGCCGCAAGCTGGCCGAGCTGACCGACCCGATCTGGGACCGGGAGGTCATCGAGCCGGAGCGCCAACGCCTGCGTCAGCACGAGCGGGCCAGCTGAGGGGGCGCAGGGCGGATCGACGCCCGCAGCCCTCAGCTGCCCTCGGCTTCGTCAGGACTGGAGCGGTCGGACGGGATCGTGAAGCCCCGGGGGTTGCTGCGGGTGGGGCGAGCCCCCGTGGCGGCAGCGATGGTCTCCAGAGCTCGGGCGTTGTGCACGAGGGCGCACCCCACCTCTCCGTGCACGAGGACAGTGGGATGGCTGCGGATGGCTGCGAGAAACGGCGAGCGCAGCGCCTGCTCGAAGCCTACCTCGCAGAGGTTCTCCCGGGCATAGTGGGCAAAGGGGCACGGTTCGGCGAAGCCCCGGGCGTTGATGTGCATGGCTCCGCCGCCCACGGCCAGGCAGCGTCCGGCGGCGTCGTATTCGTCTTCCGGCAGGTGCACGAGCAGGATCCGATGGCGGCGCCTCAGCTGCGCCAGCTGCAGGCGGAAGAGCCCCTGCTGTCCGGGGTCGGGCACGTGCGCCAAGTCTTCCTCCGAGAGGGGGATCAGGTCGTTGTAGAAGCCCACGGAGCAGCCCCGCTCGACCATTTCCGCCACGAAGCGGTCGCTGCCCAGGGTTTCGACGTTGTTGCGGGCCACCACGGAGGAGAAGCCGAACAGCACCCCCTGCCGGCGCAGGCGTTCCATGCACTGCAGCACCTGGCGGTGCACGCCGGGTCCCCGGCGGGCGTCGGTTTGGGCCTCGTTCCCTTCGATGCTGATCATGGGCAGCACGTTCGCGCAGGCGGCGATCCGTCGCGCCGTGGCGTCGTCGATCAGGGTGCCGTTCGACACCGTGAGAAAAGCGGACCTCCGGTGGGCCCGGTACAGCTCGAGCATTTCCGGGCGCATATACGGTTCTCCGCCGGTGATCACGAACAGGAAGACTCCGCGGGCTTCGGCCGAGGCGACGGTGGAGCGGATCGCCTCGATGGGCATCTCCTCGTCTCGGGAGTGGAAACGTGCGTAGCAGCCCGCGCAGCGCAAGTTGCAGCGCATGGTCGGGCTGAGCCCGATCCCCATGGGAACCAGGAGGCCACTGCGGCCGGCGCGGCAACGGCGTAGAGCCGCTAGGAGGAAGCCCAGGGCCAAGCGGCGCAGACGCCACAGGGCGCGCAGGGGGCTTCCGGCCCACAGTCGGGCCATTCCGGCGAGCATGGCGGCCAAGTCCGGCTGTACGGGCACGTTGATCTTGTCGCTCACGCTGGTCCCCTCCTTCCGCCCATCCGGGGGCGCGGATATCCGCGGCCTGCCGCGGGTCGTCCGGGGGCGCCTCGACCTATCCAGGGCCGAACAGCAGCCCCTGCATCTGCCGGGCGTTCTGGATTGCCTGGCCCCGGCTGTGATTGTTGAAGACCA
>JAFGFV010000283.1 GCA_016930895.1 Spirochaetales bacterium
GGTCCCATGACCCCGCGGATGTGGTACCGGCCGTCGGCTTCGTCGTACTCCGCGATGCTGGCCCAGAAGCGGGTGGTCTGCAGCAGGATCTCCGCTCCGTAGTTGTGCAGGAACTCCAGGTCGCCCGTGCAGTAGAAGTACTCCCAGACCGCGTAGGCCACGGCGATGGACACGTGCCGCTGGCGGCTGCTCAAATCCGGGCCCCACTTGCCGGACACGGGGTTGAAGTGGATCTCCTGCGTCTCCTCCCTCCCGTTGTCCGCAGTCTGCCAGGGGTACATGGCTCCCCGGTAGCCGTGCTCCCGCGCGTAGTCCCGCGCCCCCTCCAGGCGGCGGTAGCGGTACAGCAGGAGCGAGCGGCTGATCTCCGGGAAGTGGAGATTGTAGAAGGGGTAGATGAACAGCTCGTCCCAGAAGATGTGCCCCCGGTAGGCCTCCCCGTGGAGCCCCCGGGCGGGCATGCCGGCGTCTATCTTGCGGTTGTGGGGACTGGCGGTACAGAGCAGGTGGTAGATGTGGAGGCGGATAACCCGCTGGGCGAAGCGGTCCCCCTCGATGAACACGTCGGCCTTGTCCCACAGGGACCGCCAGGCCGCGGCGTGGGCCTTGTGCAGCGTCAGGAAGCGCCCCGGCTCGAGAAGGGACTCCTCGGAGGCAGCCTGCGGCAGCAGCACGTCCCGGTCCCGGGAGGTGTAGAGGCTCACGGTCTTCTCCAGGGTGTACTCCTTGCCCTCCTCGACCTGGAGCTCGAACTGCTCGGCCACCCAGCCGGCGTCCTGTTGGACCGTCCGTTCGGGCTCCAGCGGCTCCTTCCCGGCGAACAGGGTGCAGCGGGCCCGCACGAACACGTTGACCTTGGAGGTCACGGTCCGCACCTGGAGATAGCAGCACCCCGCCTGCTCCCCGGCGCTGATGGGCACCAGGTGCTTGGAGTTGAGCTCCCGGTAGCGGGGGACCCCATAGTTGATGATCGTCCCGTCGAGGCACGAGCGCAGGGCGAGAGTCCCGGACCAGTTGCGTGGCCGCACCGTGTAGCTCAGGGCGCCGAGGTGGGGGTCGGCCATGCTGGCGAACCTGCAGGTCTCCACCGTGGTGATCCGCCCCTTGCGGTCCTTGAAGGTCAGCGAGCGCTCCATCACCGCCTCGCGCATCCGCAGGGTGTGCCGGTACTCCAGGATCTCCATATCCAGGGGGCTGCGGTACCTGCCCCCGGGCAGCTTCAGCTCCACAAGCAGCCAGTTGGGGCAGTTGACCAGGTCGTTGTTGGTGATGGTCTTGCGATAGACCACACTGGGCAGCCGGTTGTACACCCCGGCGATGTAGGTGCCGGGGTAGTGGACCACTTCGTCGGCCCGGTTGCCCTCGAAGGCACCGCGGGTGCCGAAGTAGCCGTTGCCCACCGTGGTCAGGGACTCGCGCAGGCGCTCCTTCTGCGGCTCGAAGCCGTGGTAGCTCAGGACCCAGCTCGCCTCGTCCAGGCCCCGGTCGAACCAGCGCTCGAGCTTGGCAGGGGTCAGCTCGCGCAGATCCCGGACCACGATGTCGGCGCCGTGGCTCCGGAGCTCCTCGCCTTGGTTGCCCCGGGCCACCCCGACCACCAGGGCGAAATTGCCCCGCCGGCCCGCCTCCACGCCGGAGATCGCGTCCTCGACCATGATGCACTGGGAGGGATGCAGGCCCATGTTCTCGGCAGCCACGATGAAGATGTCCGGGTCGGGTTTGCCCTTGAGGCCGAGCTCCCGGGACACGGTACCGCCCACGATGGTGTCGAACTCATCGGCGAGCCCGCTCTTCTCGAGGATGAAGCGGCAGTTCATGCTCGAGGAGGCCACGCCGATCTTGACCCCCTGACCCTTGAGGCGCCGGGCGAAGGCGAGGGTCGTCTCGTAGATCTCCACCCCGTCGGCGGCCACGATCTCCCGGAACAGGCTGTTCTTGCGGTTCCCCAGTCCGCACACGGTTTCCCGGTCCGGAGGGTCGGAAGGGTGGCCGTAAGGGAGGTTGATGTCTCGGGACTCCAGGAAGGACTTGACCCCCTGGAAGCGCGGCTTGCCGTCCACGTAGGGCAGGTAGTCCTCCTCCCGGGTGAAGGGCCGGAAGCCCTCGCCGTCGCCGCCGCTGCGGCGCCGCAGGTACCCGTCGAAGGTCTCCTTCCACGCCCTGAAATGAACCTTGGCCGTCTGGGTGATCACGCCGTCCAGGTCGAAGATCGCGCCGTCGCACCGGCAGCTTCGCTTCATGGGGTCTCCCTTCCGAGCTCGTTCAGCAGGGCCACCAGCACGTCCGGCTGGCTGGCCACCCAGGACCGGGGGCAGGCCTTCCCCAGGCGGCGGCGGAGCTCCGCGTCCCGGCTCACGAAGATGCACCAGGTCTCACCCCCCGCCCGGAGCGCCGTCTCGACCATGGGCAGGTCCGACGGGGTGTCCCCGCAGACGAGGGTGGGGCCGCGCTCGAGGCCCAGACCGAGCTCCCTGTCCAGGAAGCGGATCCCGTCTGCCTTGTCGAAGTCGCGCAGGGCGCCTCCGCCTGGGCCCCCCTCCGCCCCGGCGTCCACGGTCAGCAGGATCTCCAGGTCCTTGCCCGTGTCCTCGGTCCGGAAGACCTGGCGCTCGGGATCGAGCGTTACGATCAGCTCCTCGACCGCCTCGCGGAAGCGCCGGGAGAGGGTTTCGGGGATGGAACCGTAGACATCCTGGTGGGCCACGGTGGACTGCCCGAACTTGAGCTGCAGCCCCGAACCGATGAGCCCGAAGATCTCGAACTCCGGCCGGGCGATTAGGCGGGAAAGCCCGCGGTTCAGCCGGTCGAGGGCCGCTTGCTGGGCTTCGGGCACCGGCAGGCGGTGCCGGCGGCCTTCCTCGTCCAGGGCCTCGCGGCCCTTGGAGCCGGCCAGCACGAA
>JAFGFV010000284.1 GCA_016930895.1 Spirochaetales bacterium
CCAGCTGGTTCCTCTCGAACGAGCGACTGCCGTGGAGGAGCGCCTGCTCCTGGCCGTGTCGTCGCCGAACTACCGCGTCACCCCCGGGGACGTCTACCGCCTCAGCTTTCTCCTCGGCAATGAGCCGGTAACCAACGAGATCCTGGTGGAGAGCGACTACACCCTGAACTTGAACATCTTCGGGAAGGTCAACGCGGAGAACATGACCTTCGCGGCCCTCAAGCCGGTAGTGGAGAAGCGCATCGCCGACGCCTACCCGAGAAGTCTGCCCTCCCTCAACATCGTATCCGTCGGGGTGTTTCAGGTCCTCATGCGCGGCGAGATCGCGCAGACCATGTACGTGACTGCCTGGGGGCTCTCTCGCCTGAGCAACGTGGTTCAGGACCAGCTCGGCCCCTACTCGTCACTGCGCGAAATCGGAATCATCTCGCGGGACGGCACCCTCCGCCGGTACGACCTGTTCAAGGCCCTGCATCTCGGGATCGTCGATCAGGACCCCTACGTGCGCCCCGGCGACGTGATCGTCGTGTACCGCAGGGACCGGGAGGTCGAACTCCTGGGTGAGGTGTATCGGCCCGGCTCCTACCAGCTCCTGAAGGAGCACGGGCTGCGGGAGCTGATCGGGATCTACGGCCGGGGCACGACCAACCGGGCCGACACCAGCCGCATCCGATTGCAGCGATACGCCGAACCCCGAGCGCAGACCGTGTACCTGGACTTCTCCAGCGGCTTCGAACCTTCTCTGGAGCTCCGAGACGGAGACGTGGTCACCGTGCCGAGCCGGCCGGCCAGCCTCCCGGTCGTGTTCTTCGAAGGCGCGGTGCTTCCGCCGCCGGACGAGGCTACCGTGGTGCTGGCCGAGGCGGAGGAGGTCGGGGTCGAGAGCTACAACCGCATCGCCTATCCCTTCGTGGACGGTGAATCCCTCCTGGACGCCTACCTGGCGGTCAAGGACTCGGTTTCCGCCTCGGCGGACCTCTCCCGCGCCTACGTGGTGCGCGAGGGGGTTACCGATCCGATCGCCGTGAATCTGCAGCGGCTCACCTTCGATTACCGCCCCAGCGAGGACTTGGCGTTGCAGGCCTTCGATCGGGTGGTGATTCCCTCGCTGCGCTTCACCGTGTCGATCCTCGGCGCCGTAGAGCGGGCGGGCGTGTACCCCTACGTGCCCAATCGAACCTACTCATACTACTTGAGCTTGGCTGGAGGGATCCCGCCGGGAGAAACGGCAGAGTACATCTCAATCCTCGACTCCGAAGACCGGCCGCGGGCCCTGGACGCCGTCATCCAGCCGGAGGATCGGATCGTGGTCTCGGCCTCGCTGATTTCGGTCGCCGGAGCAGTTTACGCACCGGGCAGCTACCCCTTCGTTCCGGGCAGGACCTACCGCTACTACGTAGACTTGGCCGGCGGAATCGATCCGGAGCGAAATAAGAACGGCAAGATCACCATTGTGGACCCCGACGGAAACAATCTCAAGCCAGACAGGGTCATTACGCCGGGGGACCGCATTTTCGTAGAATCCAACGACTTCACGTACAACTTCAACCGGTATTTCCCGGTCATCACCGCGGGTGTCGCCTTCATCTCGACCATTATCGGTATCATTGGTCTGCTGGTCGATTGAGCGTCCCCCGGCTTGGGCCGCGCCGGACTCACCCCCGGACTCTGCGCTGCGGTTGTAACCGCCCGCAGCCTGGGCTATCATTGCAGTTGGTAACACTCAGAAAGACCTCATGATCCGTCCCCGGCAACCCACCATATCCGTTAACCATGTTCTGGCTGCGCTGTGCCTGGTGTGGCTGCTTGCGGCGGGCCTCTACCAGGCGCACGCTCAGGAGCGGCAGAGGCTCGGCGTCCTGCCTTTCAACCCCATCGGAGTGGCCCATGAGGACGCCGAGGCCCTCTATCGCCGGTTCGTGGCGGCGCTGGCCGACACGGAAGCGTTCTTCGTGATTCCCCGGGAAGAGCTGGATTTGCGCCTGGCCGAGCTCGGATACGGCAGCTTCGGCTGCACCAGCGAGCGCTGCGCCTACGAGCTCGGTGCGCTGCTGCAGGCGGATCGGATGGTCCTCGGAGAGCTCACCTACGAGGTGCGCCTCTACAGTCTGAGGATCGAGGCGATCGATGTGGCCATGGACCGCGTCATCTACCTGGACCGGGTGGCCGCCCGGTCGCTCCACGAGCTGCGAGCGGCTGTCGAGCTTTCCGCCTCGGCTCTGGCCGGCCGCGTCGTGACCCGGGAGGGGAAGCCCCAGGTCGCCAGCGAGCTGACCCAGCTCCTGGTGGACACCGTTCCATCCAGGGCCCAGGTGTACGTCAACGGCGTCTGGAAAGGAACGAGCCCTGCGCTCCTGTCCCGGGTTCCGTTGGGGCCAGTTACGATTTCCGCTGTCCGCGGCAACCTGTACGGCGAGACGGCGGTTGCGACCACCCGCGAGATACTGCAGCTTCGGCTCGAGCTCGTACAGGCAAGCGGGGGCCTGAGGATTGCCGCGGCAGCAGAGCTCGATGAGGAGCTCGACGTCTACCTCGACGGCCAGCGGCTCGGCAACGTTCGGCGGGGGCCGATTCGCAACCTGGCGCCCGGGATCGGCCTTCTCGAGCTCAAGGGCGGGAATCTCTACTGGCGGGGGTACGTGGACATCCCGGGCAACCGCCTTGCGGTGGTCGAAGCCCGGCCCAGGGCCCACGGAGCCATCGACTTCAGCATCCCGGAGGGGGCGGTCGCCGAAATCGTGGGCCCACTGTTCCGCCAGGTGGTGCGAGGCTATGGCACGCTCCCGGTACCTGCGGGCGAGCACTCGATCACGGTAGTCGGCAGCCGCTACGAAACGCGCGAAGCGATTCCTCTGACAATCTCGCCCGGCGCTGCGGTCGCCTTCCGACCGGCCCTCGACTACACCCGGGACTACGAGTACGCACGCCTTCTGGAGCAGATCCGGGAGGGCGAGCGCAGCGTGGCCTTCGGCTTCCGGCCCAGCGCGCGGGATCTCGAGCGCTTCCGTCAGCTCAAGGAGGCCATCGAGACTTCCCGGCACGACTTTCCTGACCTGGTTAGCCGTGCACAGGCACTGGTCGAGCGCGCCGGCGGTGCGGCGGTGATGCCGCCGGCGGAACCTGGGGCGGCCGCGGGGGCCGAGCCGGCATCCCCCCCGGCGGGCAGGTCCCCCCCCGGGGGGCCCCCTATCCCGGCAGTTGGTCCCCCTGTCCCAGTTGGCCCCCCTGTCCCGGCGGCGGAAGCTCCGCCAGGGGGCGGTCCACCGCCGGGGCCTGCCCCGGGGCGGGAGCCCGCGCGCCCTGAGCGTCCTGAGCCGCTCCCCCTGCAACCCGAGCTCCCGGGGGGAGGGCCGCTGCCCGAAACCCTGGACAGCGCGCAGGCGGAGGCCCGGCTCACCCAGCTCCTGCTCCGGAGGCAGGAGCTCGGACTGCAGCTGGAACTCAAGACGCTCCAACGCAGACGGCGAAGCATCGGAGGCTGGAGCTCCCTCGGCGTGGCAGCGGCCTCCGGCGGCCTCGCCGGGCTGTTCTACTACTTGGGGGGCGTCGCGTGGGACTGGTACCAGACGGCTTCCCCCGAGGAAGTCCCGCGAGCGGAGAAGCAGGTCAGGCTCTGGGATGCCGCGACGTGGATCGCCATCGGGACGGGGGGCGCTGCCCTGGTCGCCTCGTCGATCTTCTGGCTGTCGCGACCCTCCGTCAAGGGACTGCAGCACGAGCTCGGGTCGGTGCAGGGGGAGATCCAAACGCTGGAGGAGCAGCTGCGGTGAAATCCCCGACAGGGCTCCGCCCGCGCGAGCGGCTTGCCGTCCGCGCGTTGCTCTGGAAACCTTACGAAAGAAGTGCTATTTCGCTGATGCACCGTAATGCCCACCGGGTACCACAGCCCGGCGCGCGGTCATCTAGATTCACGGCAAAAATCATACCGCCGGTCGATTGTGGACCGCGCGGTAGTGGAATAGACTGGGCAAGTATCAAGTGTATGATAGACTGAGGAGGACTCCTATGACGAAAGTGAGAAGTCTGCAAGTGCTCCTGGTAGCCGGCGCAGCGCTGCTGATTGTTTTCGGTGGCTGCGAGCTGGTCTCCCGGGATTTCTACCGTTCGGACGACCCGGTTCCCGACGAGGGCAAGGGAATGCTGGTTCTCGTGCTGGATGACGGCGCGATCCCGAACAGGACCCTCGTCCCCAGCATCGATATGGACATTGAAACCTACGACATCCTGGGCGATTACTTGGCCACCCCTGGGGAACCCTACGAACTCAACGCAACAGATGTTGACCCTGACACTGATGAACACTTCATAGGCAACGTCTACTACAGGACCGACATGACACCGGGCGACTGGGCGATAACTGTCATCGCAAAGAAC
>JAFGFV010000285.1 GCA_016930895.1 Spirochaetales bacterium
AACCCTGAGCTCCCCGTCGGGGTGCCGAATGTACGAGACGGAGATCCCGGTGGAGTTGGAGCTCCCCGAACTTCCAGAGCACTGGCGGCAGTGCTTTGGAGCTCCTGCCTGGAGCGTGGTCGTGCCAGCAACGGGTGCAAGCTTCGAGATCCCGTCACACTCCACCGCACCGCCCTGCGTGCGCCTCCCCAAGCTCCAGCACCAGCCCGTGCTGGCCTTTCCCGCTCCATGGGGAGGGGTCTGCTCCCTGCCCCCCGCCGCCGGCATCTACCCCCTGGACCTGTGCGCGGACGGCCGCACCCTGCGTCTGCGTTGGGACCAGGGCCCCGCCGGCCGGATCCTCCAGCGCCTGCTCCGACAGGGAGCCAGGATCGAGGCCCTGAACGTGCCGCGGCTGTGCCGGGAGATCCTGACACGATACCCCGCCGACCCGTGGGCCCTGGACCTGGATGCCGCCGCCGCAGCCCTCGTTTCGGGATCTTTCCGGGTCACCGATCTCGGTCCACTGCCCTGCCGCACCGTGGAGCTGGAGATAGAGCCGGGGCGGTGGTTCCTCGAGTCGCCGTTCTTAGTGCCCGCCGAACAGCACGAGGCCGCCGCGCCGCTCAGCCTCCCGGAAGTACCGCTGGGCTTTCACCGCCTGTTCGCGGTCCAGTACGGGTGGGTGGCGGATCTGTGGGTCGACCGGGACCAAGTGCTCCTGCTACCCGTGCGAAGGTCCGCGACACCGGTGCGAAGGTCCGCGACACCCGTGCGAAGGTCCGCGACACCCGCGCGACGGTTTGCGGGCCCTCGCCGAAGCAGAAGTCCTCCTTGACAGGGCAGCGACAGGTCCGCACAGTTGAGGCGTCATGTTCTTCTTCATCGGCGGCCTGGAGCCCCGACGTGAAGTCCTGGACCCGGGGCCCTTTCGCTGCCCAAGCTGCGGCAGGAAGACCGCTCGAATCGAACAGGTGCGCTCCTACCTGAGCCTCTTCTTCATCCCCCTGTTTCCCGTCCGCAAGGGCGAGCCGTACCTCGTCTGCGAAAGCTGTGGTGCCGTCGGGCCCCTCCGGGGCGAACAGACGGCCGGCTTCCCGGAAGCTTACGTCCCTGAGACCTACGAGGACCTCGACGATGAACTGGCCGGAGAGTTGAACGAAGGCAGCCCGTTCACCTGCCCAGAGTGCGGCGGGCCGATCGAACCGGAGTACGAGTACTGCCCCTACTGCGGAAAACGCCTGGATCGAAAGCAAGAGTGACCGGAGCCCTCAGGAGTCCTCAGCGCGGGCTCCAAGGCAGCCCAACACAGCCCAGGGCAGAGCCGGAGTATCGGACTACCCGACGACCTGGATGCGCACCCGGCGGCTCCGGGGGCGGTTGTCGTGATCGATCAGGACGATCTGCTGCCACGTGCCGAGGAGGACCCCGCCGTCCACCACCGGCAGGGTCGTTGCCGGCCCCATGAGAGTGGCCCGGAGATGAGAAAACCCGTTGTCGTCGCCCCAGGTGGCCGAGTGCCGGCTGTGCATGGAGGTGGAGGCCAGCTTCTCCAGAAGCTCCTTCAGGTCCTCCACGAGAGCCGGCTCGTACTCGATCGTCGAGATCGACGCGGTGGAACCTACCGAGCTCACCGACACCAGCCCGTCGCGTATTCCGGACTGCCGGACAACCTCCCGGACGGCCTCCGTCAAATCGCGAACGTCCGAATAGCCGCGGGTCTCCACGGTCACGGTCCTGCCGAATACCACGACGGCCCCCCCTTACGTCCGAACGAACCGCGCGGAGGTCAGGGCCTCGACCCCCGCAGCCGTGCAGAGAAAATCGTTCTCCAAGCGGACCCCACCCTCTCCGGGCTCGTACACCCCCGGCTCCAGGGTGAACACCATGCCCGGCTTCAGAGTCCCCGAACCTCCGGCAGCCTCCCGCGACCGGAGAACGGGCTCCTCGTGGGCGTCGAGGCCGATGCCGTGTCCCAGGGCATGGGGCATCCGGAACCCCCGCCCCTGCAGATATTCGTCCACGGCTCGGGCCACTGACACCAGCTCGACCCCCGGGGCGCACAGCGCGACCGCCAGTTCGTACGCTCCCCGGACCGCGTTGATCATCTCCTCCTGCCGTCCGCTCAAGGGTCCCCGGGCCGCCGTCAGGGTCACGTCGCTCGTGTACCCCTCCACCACCACTCCGAAATCCAGGATGGACAGGCCCTGAGCACCGAAGGGGCCGGACGTGACCGCCGGGAAACAGTGGATGGCAAAGCTGCGCCCGGGCCCCGCCGCCAGGGTCTCGAATCCCATCCCCTCGGCTCCCCGCCTCAGTGCGCCGGACTCGAGGCGCAGCGCGAGCTCCTGCTCTGCGACTCCCGACGCCTCCGCATGGCCAGCATCGAGCAGCAGGGACTCAACCTCCCCCAACAGTTCGTTGGTGAGTGCACACGCCCGCCTGAGGCTGGCCAGCTCCTCTTCGTCCTTGACCGCCCTCCACCCGCGCAGAAGGCGGTCCAGGCCGTCGCTTCGGCAGTGCAGCGCCGTGCCGCTCAAGGAAGCCTTGAGGGACTGGACCAGCGGAAACGCTAGCGTGCCCGGCAGCTCGGCGGTCTTGATGGCGGCGTCCGCCAAAACCGAGCGGATGGCGGTTTCTTCGCGGCGGCCGTATTCCTCGAAGGCCCTGATCGAGCCGACCACGGCGTGGCACTCGGCCAGAGGTACATCCCATGGCAGCAGAAGGGTTTCTCCGTCGGCAAAGAGAAACAGCAGGGCATCCTGGGGATGCCCGCAGAGGTAGCGCAGCGAACGGTTGCGGTTGCCCTCCAGATCCACGAGCACCGCGGCTTCGATGTCGTTCTCGGCCAGGTAGTCGCACAGGCGGCGCTGGCGCGCCTGATAGCGGGTCCCCGCCCCTGCCCCGGGGCCGAGGGGCTCAGGAGCGGGCAACGATGTTCACCAGCTTGTCCGGGACCGTGACCACCTTGAGCGGCCTGGCCCCGGCCAGGAGCTCCTGAATGCGGGGGTGTGCCAGGGCTCGGCTCTCCATCTCCTCCCGGGGAGTCCCGGCCGCCAACTCCTCCCTGGCCCGCACCTTGCCGTTGACCTGGTAGACCACGGTCACCACCTCCTCCCGGGCAAGCTCGGCGTCCCAGGCCGGATAGGGCTGAAACGACACCGAAGGCTTCCCGCCCAGCTTCTCCCACAGCTCCTCGGCCAGGTGCGGGGCGTAGGGGGAAAGGATCCGGACGAAGGGGTCCCACAGGGCCCGGTGCAGCTTCTCCTGACGTCCGACCTCGGTCACGAAAATCATCATCTGGGCGATAGCGGTATTGAGCTGCAGGGCCGCGGTGTCCTGCGAGACCTTGCGGATCGTCTGGTGTAGCAGCTTGACGAGCTTGGCCGGGGGTTCCTCGTCGCTCGGCGGGGCTTCCGAGATCCGCCACACCCGGTCCAGAAAACGCTTGATCCCCGCGATGCCCTGGGTGGACCAGGGCTTCGAGACCTCCAGTGGGCCCATGAACATCTCGTACATGCGCATGGCGTCGGCGCCGTACTCACGGATCACGTCGTCCGGGTTGATCACGTTCCCGAGGCTCTTGGACATCTTGACGCCGCCCTCGCCCAGGATCATGCCCTGGTTGACGAGGCGCATGAAAGGCTCGTCCGTGTTCACCACCCCGAGATCGTACAGGACCTTGTGCCAGAAACGGGCGTACAGGAGATGCAGCACCGCGTGCTCCGCCCCCCCGACGTACAGGTCCACCGGCATCCAGTAGTCGATCTTGTCCCGGGCCGCCAGGGCCTGATCGTTGGAGGGATCCAGGTAGCGCAGGAAATACCAGCAGGAGCCGGCCCACTGGGGCATGGTGTTGGTTTCCCGGCGTGCCGGGCCGCCGCACTTCGGACAGCTCGTGCTGACCCACTCCGGGATGGCCGCCAGCGGCGACTCCCCGGTTCCCGTGGGCGTGTAGCGTTCGACCTCGGGGAGCAGCAGGGGCAGCTGGTCGTAGGGAACCGGGACGATCCCGCAGGAATCGCAGTGGACCAGAGGAATCGGCTCCCCCCAGTAGCGTTGGCGGCTGAACACCCAGTCCCGCAGCTTGAAGTTGACCGTCTCGCGTCCCAGGCCGCGCTCCTCCAGCCAGGCCACGATCCTGCGCTTGAACTCCGGGGTCTTGAGCCCGTCAAAGGGCCCGGAGTTCACCGCGATCCCGTCCTCCGGGTCTGCAGCCTCCAGCCGGTACGTGCTCCCGTCCCGGGACACCACCTGGAGGATGGGCAAATCGAACTTGACGGCGAACTCGAAGTCCCTCTGGTCGTGGGCGGGCACGGCCATGATCGCTCCGGTCCCGTAGGAAATCAGGATGTAGTCGGAGATCCACACGGGGATCCTCTGGTTGTTCACGGGGTTGATGGCATAACCGCCGGTGAACACGCCGGTCTTGTCCTTGGCCAGGTCGGTCCGCTCCAGGTCGCTCTTGCGCCGAGCGTCGCGGACGTAGGCCGCCACGGCTTCGGCCTGGTCCACGGTGGTCAACCGTTCCACCAACGGGTGCTCGGGTGCCAGCACCATGTAGGTGGCCCCGAACAGGGTGTCGGGACGGGTCGTGAAGACTTCGATGGTGCCTGCGCCCGCGCCCTCTCCGTCCGCCAGGGGGAAGTGCACGTTGGCCCCGACACTCCTGCCGATCCAGTTGCGCTGCATGAGCTTGAGGCTTTCCGGCCAGTCCAGCTTGTCCAGGTCAGACAGGAGGCGCTCGGCATAGGCCGTAATCCGGAGCAGCCACTGCCGCACGTC
>JAFGFV010000286.1 GCA_016930895.1 Spirochaetales bacterium
GGCGGGTACGACGACCGGAGCCTCGAGGAGAGACTGAGCGAACGGTATTCCGCCGGCGCCAGCTGACGGACAGCTGACGGACATCTGACGGACAGCTGACGGGAGACGCCACAACCGCTCTACCCAGGCAGGATAGCCCTGCCGCCCCCGCTTCAGGAACTACAGGCATGGGTTGTGCAGAACGCGTCCGTGTCGCCGAAGGGCCCACGCCCTTGCGGAAGCAGCCGGCCTACCCCGATTTGATGGCCAGTGGTACTGGCGGAGGGGGAGGGGCCCGTATGGCCCGGGATTGAGGTGTGCGTGTTCCTCAACGCTGTATCGCGCTGATTCAGGCGAGATCATTCACTGCTGTGGCAAAGTAGTGCCTTTTGAGCGTAAGATCAACAGGCAGCCCCTGCCCAGGCAGCCCCTGCCCAGGCAGCCCCTGCACCCTCGGGGTGGATACGTGCCGCGCAAACCGATAGGATGGGGCGGGTGAGTGGAGGGAGGAGACCATGACCGGTTACCAGAGAATGATGGCCGCCGTGCGCAGGCAGAAGCCGGACCGGGTGCCGATCTGGGAGCTGATCGTCAACGCCCCGGTGATCCAGGCGCTGTACGGGGACATCGGCTACCACGACTTCGTGGAGCGGGAGGACCTGGACGGGGTCACGATCTTCGAAGACCAGAGGATGGAAGACCTCGGCAGCGATCTGGCCCGGGACGAATGGGGCATCCTCTGGCGGGTGGACGAGCCGGGCATCCCCTACAGAGTCGAAGGCCCGATCAAGAGCGAAGCCGATCTGGAGGGCTACCGCCCGCCGGACCCGGACGCCGACCATCGGCTCAAGACCCTCGAGGCTGCGGTGGCGCGCTTCAAGGGCGAGCGGGCGATCGTCTTTCTCGGCCACGACGGCTTCGAGTTTCCCCACTACCTGTACGGCATGGAGAACCTGCTGGTCAGCTACTACGAGAACCCCGGGTTGGCCCACAGGCTGGCGCGCCTGACCATCGACTACAAGAAGAGGGTGATGGAGCGGGCGATCGAGATCGGAGCGGATATCGCCCTCACGGGGGACGATTACGCCAACCGCCTCGGCCCGATCATGTCCCCGGCCCACTTCCGGGAGTTCGTGCTGCCGTACCTGCGGGAGATGGTGGAGGTAGCCAGCGCGCGGGGAGTTCCGTTCATCAAGCACACCGACGGCAATCTCTGGGCGATCCTGGACGACCTGGTCGGCACGGGCCTGGCCGCGTTGGACCCAGTGGAGCCGATCGCCCACATGGACATCGGCGAAGTCAAGGCGAGTTATGGGGATCGCATCGCGGTGGCCGGCAACGTCGACTGCGGCGAGCTGTTGTGCCGCGGCTCGGTCGAGGAGGTGGTGGAAGCGGTCAAGGAGACCCTGGCCAAGGCGGCGCCGGGGGGCGGCCACATCCTGGCCTCCAGCAACAGCATCCACCCGGCGGTGAACCCGCACAACTACAGGGCCATGGTCGAAGCCGGGAGGCGGCACGGGACGTATCCCCTCGACCCGAAGATGGTCGCGGAGTATCGGACCAGGAACTACATCGCCCGCTACGGGGACTGAGAGGGGCGCGCCGCACCCGAACAACATGCTGCCGAACGGGGGTATCAGGGAAGGGTTGAGATAAGAGGATCCCTTTTCACTCCCCGGCAAATCCGCTATAGTGCCTCACCATGATAGCCACGGTCGTCAACTGCGCCACGGTGATCGTAGGGTCGCTGCTCGGCCTGCTCCTCCACACCAAGATCAACGAGTCCTTCAAGCGCGTGGTGTACGTGGGCGCCGGGATGATCTCCCTGATCCTGGGCATCAAGATGGGCCTGGTCACCACCCGGATCGTGTTCATGGCCCTGGCCCTGATCCTGGGCGGAATCCTCGGAGAGTGGTGGAATGTGGACGGCGGGATCCTGCGCCTCGGGGAGCTCTTGAAAAAGCGTTTCGCCAAGAGGGAAACGGGAAAGGACTTCGCCGGCGGCTTCCTCAACGCCTCGGTCCTCTTCTGCGTCGGGGCCATGACCCTCGTCGGGGCCTTCAAGGCAGGGGCCGAAGGGAACTACGACCTGATCTTCACCAAGTCGGTCATGGACGGGTTCATGGCCATCATGCTGACCGCGGCCATGGGCATCGGCGTGGCCTTCAGCGCGATCACGATCCTGGTGTATCAGGGGGGCATCACCCTGCTGGCAGGGGTGCTGAAGCCGCTGGTCAGCGAGCTGCTCCTCGGAGAGCTGACCGCCGTGGGCGGCGTGCTGGTGATCATGATCGGCCTGAACCTCCTGGGACTGACCAAGCTCAAGACCGCCAACTACGTGCCCGCCCTGCTGGTCACCATCGGCCTGATCGCCCTGGAGCCGATCCTTCCCTTCACCCTGGGCTGAGCCTCTGCAGGCTGAGCCTCTGCAGGCTGACGCCCGGGGCAATTCGCAATACCTTCATGATATGCGAGAGCATATCAGCGTTACGATCCAAGAAGACACGGCTGAGCGGCTCAGGCGCTATGCCCGGCGCGAGCGACGACCGGTGAGCCAGGTCGTGGAGATCGCGA